>CAIQXR010000312.1 GCA_903875815.1 uncultured Actinomycetes bacterium | reverse complement strand
CCCTCATCGGTTGTCATCGACGTCCAGAACGCTGTTAAGCAATATGGATCAGGTGATTCCTCCATCTTCGCTCTCAATGACGTTTCGTTGCAGATCGAAGCTGGCGATTATGTGGCGATCATGGGTCCCTCGGGCTCAGGTAAATCCACACTCATGAACATCATGGGAGCGCTCGATAATCTCACTGATGGTCGCTACTTCTTGGATGGCATCGAAGTATCTGCCATGGATGAGAACGCGCTCTCGGTTGTTCGAGGTCGCAAGATCGGTTTTATCTTTCAATCTTTTAATCTCATTCCTCGCACGACAGCGATCGCCAACGTGGAACTGCCTCTTGCCTATCAAGGCATCAAGCCAGCTGAACGCAAACTTCGCGCCACCAAAGCTCTAGAAGTAGTGGGGTTAGCCGATCGCATGAGCCACGAACCCACCGAACTCTCCGGCGGACAACAGCAACGCGTCGCCGTTGCTCGCGCCCTTGTTACACGCCCAGCACTCTTATTAGCCGATGAACCTACCGGCGCACTCGATTCGAAATCGACAGCCGATCTGCTCGACCTCTTCGATCAAATCAATAAAGCTGGCCGCACCGTTGTTGTCATTACCCACGAAGATGAAGTCGGTGCCCGCGCCAAGCGAGTAGTGCGCATGCGCGATGGCAAGATCGTCAGCGATACCCGGCAGCGAGGACTACGTCGATGAATATCTTTGAAATCATTCGCTTTGCATTGCGCGGCTTGACCATCAATAAATTACGTACTGGTCTAACAACGCTGGGAATCATGATCGGCGTAATGTCAGTGATCATTCTGATCGCTGTAGGCAACGGCTCTGCTAAGGCAGTCCAATCATCACTCGATCGGCTCGGCACTAACTCGATTCAAATTCGCAGTAGCGGTGGTGGCTTTGGTGGTGCTCGCGCCCGCGCGGCGACTACCAATATCAAGCCTCTGACTACTGCTGATGCCAACGCACTTGTTGATCCAGTTCAAGCACCCGATATCAAGCAAGTGGCGCCGATGGTGACTTCTAACTCCACTTGCGTCAATGGCTCATCCACTTCGACACCATCCACCTTTGTCGGAACTACGCCGGCTTATTTCGAGGCCTCCAACACTCCGATTGCTAAAGGCAGTTACTTCACTGCCGATGACGTCACTCAAGGTCGGCGCTTTGCGATTATTGGAAATACCACTGCCACAGAACTATTCGGTACTGATGATCCACTCAATCAAACCATCCGCTGCGGTGGCATTCAGTTCACTGTCATTGGCGTCAGTGCTACCAAGGGCTCTAGCGGCTTCCAGGATGGCGACTCGCTCTTTATTGCGCCCATTACTGCGTTGCAGAGTTCGCTCACTGGTTATGGATCACTCTCCACCATCTTGGTCGAAGCAAAGACTTCAGTTGGAACCACTGCGGCCCAGACTGAGATCCAGGCGATCTTGGATGCTCGCCATAAAGTAAAGAATGCCAATAGCCGCGATTATCGCCTCTTTAATCAGGCGCAATTGCTCGCCACATCTAGCTCTTCTAGTTCAGTCTTCACTGTGCTTCTTGGAGCAGTCGCTGGTATTTCACTACTTGTCGGTGGCATTGGAATTACCAACATCATGTTGGTCACCGTCATTGAGCGCACTCGTGAGATCGGTATTCGCAAAGCGATTGGCGCGCCTAAGGGAATTATTTTGGCGCAGTTCCTGATCGAAGCAACGATCTTGTCGTTAGTCGGTGGTCTCTTGGGGGTCATCGGTGGATTTATTGGATCGCACTTTACGATCGTCGGCGTTAAACCAATCATTGTTCCATCATCAGTACTTCTCGCATTCGGAGTAAGCATCATCATCGGTGTCTTCTTCGGAGGCTACCCAGCAAGCAGAGCGGCAAAACTACGACCAATCGAGGCACTTCGTCATGAATAATT
>CAIQXR010000311.1 GCA_903875815.1 uncultured Actinomycetes bacterium | reverse complement strand
TGGTCGATGTAGTACTTGATGAACTCATCAATACGAAGTGTGCGGGGGACGCCATCGACCAGCGCCAACATATTGGCGCCGAATGAATCTTGGAGTTGGGTCTGCTTGTAGAGGTTATTCAGAACAACCTTAGGGGTGGCATCGTTGCGAAGAACGATGACCAGACGCTGGCCCAGACGCTCATTGCCTTCATCGCGGACATCAGCGATGCCCTTAATACGGCCATCTTTAACGAGTTCGGCGATTTTGAGAGCGAGATTGTCGGGGTTTACTTGGTAAGGAAGCTCAGTAACGACCAAACAAGTGCGCTTATTGATCTCTTCAACTTCAACGACCGCGCGCATGGTGATTGATCCGCGGCCGGTGCGATACGCATCTTCAATTCCTTGGCGGCCAACGATGAGCGCCTTGGTAGGAAAGTCAGGACCCTTAATAAGAGTGAGCATCTTGGCGAGTGACTCTTCTGGAGTTGCATGAGGATTCTCCAGCGCCCAGACCACACCGTCGACCACTTCATTGAGGTTGTGAGGTGGAATGTTGGTTGCCATACCGACAGCGATGCCGGCCGAACCATTGACGAGCAGATTAGGGAAGCGGCTAGGAAGTACTACTGGCTCTTGTGAACGGCCATCGTAGTTAGCGATGAAATCAACGGTATCTTCGTCGATATCGCGCATCATCTCCATAGCGAGCGGAGCAAGACGTGCTTCGGTGTAACGCATTGCAGCAGCTGGATCGTTACCAGGTGAACCAAAGTTTCCGTTGCCATCGATCAATGGATAGCGCAGTGACCAGAATTGGGCGAGACGAACTACAGCATCATAAATAGCGGTGTCACCATGGGGGTGGTAATTACCCATGACATCACCGACGATACGTGACGATTTGTAATAGCCCTTGTCTGGGCGATAGCCGGCGTCATACATTGCATATAAGACGCGGCGATGAACAGGCTTTAAACCATCGCGAATATCAGGAAGTGCGCGACCAACAATGACTGACATCGCGTAATCCAAATAGGAGCGCGCCATTTCGACTTGCAGATCAACGGTCTCCACTCGATCGGTAATAGCTATGCCATTAGCGTCGAGTTCGATTTCGCGGGGCTTATCTTTATCTGCCATTTAAATATCCAAGAATCTAACGTCTTTAGCGTTGCGTTGAATAAAACTTCGGCGCAGTTCAACATCTTCACCCATGAGAACAGAGAAGAGATCATCGGCTGCTGCGGCATCATCGAGAGTCACTTGAATTAATACGCGGTGAGCAGGGTCCATGGTGGTATCCCAAAGTTCCTTGGCGGGCATTTCACCCAAACCTTTAAAGCGCTGGATGCCGTCATCTTTAGGGAGACGCTTTCCGGCATCGAGGCCGATCTGGATCATGCCATCGCGCTCTTTATCGGAGAATGCATATTCGACGGGATCTTTTCCGCCCCACTTCAACTTATAAAGAGGTGGTTGGGCGAGATAGACATAGCCATTTTCCAGTAGCGGACGCATGAAGCGGAAAAGCAAAGTGAGTAGCAAGGTTCGGATGTGTTGGCCGTCAACATCAGCATCGGCCATCAAAATAATCTTGTGATAGCGAAGTTTGGCAATATCGAAATCATCATGAATACCAGTGCCTAGCGCTGTGATTAAGGCCTGTACTTCGTTGTTTTGGAGAACACGATCGATGCGCGCCTTCTCCACATTAAGAATTTTTCCGCGGATGGGAAGCACTGCTTGGTTACGTGAGTCGCGGCCGCCCTTAGTAGAGCCACCAGCAGAGTCGCCCTCAACGAT
>CAIQXR010000310.1 GCA_903875815.1 uncultured Actinomycetes bacterium | reverse complement strand
GTAAATCCATCTGCCAGAGCTTGGCGTGGGCCTGGCGCAGGCGAAGTGAGAATTCAATATCGGCATTGCGATAGAAAGTTGCGCGAACATTGAAGCCGCCAGCCTCTAACGCATGATCTTTTTGCATTGCTATGAAATAACTAAAGAGGACATCGACTTCGCCAGGGCCTTTATCGTCCACGCTACGCCACTCATCCTCGATATTGACTAATCCCCCGCGCCAACCAATGGCGGAGTATTCACCGCTCGATAATTTTTCTATGACTGGAGTGGCTGCATCACCGGTAAAGATGGTGGATGGATCGATCAGAATCACGATCGGCGATGGTGCCAATTTGAGCAAAGTATTTGCCCCCTCGCCCCAACCAAAGCCATCGGCTACTTGATAGATAAAAGTACGATCATTGAGAAGCGTGCCGAGGGGCGACGTATCTGGCTCGCCGCTGACCAATGCAAAGAGTGCTACATCTTTAGGAGTATTGGCTTGGACTGCTTTAATGCAGGTCGCAGCATCCTCAGTGAAGCCATCAATAATCATGGTGACAGTGGCAGAGAATTGGCGATCAGTAATGGAGCGCAAGTCACCGATTCGTTTGACTGAGATAAAAGGTGCTTTCTTGCGAAATTCAAAGCCACCGGCAACATCCAAGATTTCATATCCCAAAGCTAGGGCTTGATCGCGCAGGCGATCGGCCTCAGCAAAGTCTTTTGCTTCGCGCGCGGCCTTGCGAGCTGCTGCGATCACTTCGACTTCTGCGGGAACGCTCATAGTCGGATACTTGCTTTGGCCATTCCGAGAACTTTGACTTCACCACAAGTAGCAGTGATATCGACCTTAGCAATGCCATCTTCTAGCGCCGAAATCTTTCCACTGACAACAAGTTCGACATCGGCATTTGCGGGCACCACTACTGGCTTGGTGAAACGAGCAGAAAATTCAATGACTGCAGCGCTTCCTGCAATGGCAGAGACGTATTGACCAGCTAAGCCCATAGTGAGCATGCCGTGGGCAATTACATCGTCTAAGCCGACAGACTTGGCAAAAGCTTCATCCTGGTGAATCGGATTCTGGTCGCCACTGGCATTGGCATATTGCACTAAGCGAGCGCGATTAATAATAAAAGTTTCAGGAGCGAGCTCTTGGCCAACGGTAAAAGTACTCATGCGCGCACCACCAAAGTTGACCAGGTGGATACGACTAATTCGCTGTCGGCATGGAGATCGGATCGAACGGTAACAATCTCGTTGCCTGCCATGACGCGAGCGCTCTCAATTGTGCTGGAGCAGATGAGTGAATCACCCGCGACAATCGGGCGAAAGATTTGGAATCGTTGATCACCGTGAACTACTCGCGTCCAATCCAAGCCGCTCTCTTGTAGCAGTTTTTGGGATTGGTCGAGTGTTATCGAAATTGCAAAAGTTGGTGGCGCAATGTGGGTATCGCTTTCGCCCACGGCAGCAGCAAAGGAATCAATGCGCTCTTGTGAGACAAGTGTGGAATCTGTACCCGGAAAGGTACGCCCGATGAGATCGGGATCGAGCACGTTTAGCGGGTTTCGCGGTGTACGGTCGATGACTTGCAACGTGGACAGAACTTCTTGAGTTCCATACGGTCTGGATCGTTGCGGCGATTCTTCTTGGTGATGTAGTTACGCTCTTTGCACTCTACGCAGGCCATAGTGATCTTTGGGCGTACATCCGCGGACTTGCTTGCCAT
>CAIQXR010000309.1 GCA_903875815.1 uncultured Actinomycetes bacterium | reverse complement strand
GTCATTGGCCGAGATGCTCGTCATGGATCTGAAGAATTCACCCAAGAGAGTGCGGAAATTTTTGCAGGCGCAGGAATGACGGTTCATGTCTTGCCCCGGCCGCTCCCTACACCCGTCCTTGCTTATGCCGTCAACGCGTTGGGCGTTGATGTCGGCGTTATGGTCACGGCTAGCCATAATCCACCAGAAGATAATGGCTACAAAGTTTATTTAGGGGGCGTCGTTGATGGCGTTCGTTATGCCGGATCGCAGATCATCGCGCCCGCAGATTCACAGATCGCTGATGAGATTGCCAAGATCGATAGCCACCAGCCTCGTGGCTCGCAGTGGAGCATCGTTGATGAGAAGGTCATTCACTCCTACGTCTCCACTACTGCGTCGCTCGTAAAAGAACCCGAAGATATTAAAGTCGTCTATACCGCGATGCACGGTGTTGGTGCCAAGACCGTCATGCATGTGATGCATAAAGCAGGATTTGGTCAACCCATCTTGGTCGCAGAGCAAGCCGAACCTGATCCAGATTTCCCCACCGTGAAATTCCCTAATCCGGAAGAACCGGGTGCCATCGATCTCTCACTCGAGACTGCGCGCGCACATGGCGCCGATATCGTGATTGCCAATGACCCCGACGCTGATCGTTGCGCTGCCGCAACAGTTGATCCAGCCCTCGGATGGCGAATGCTGCGCGGTGATGAAGTCGGCGCAATCTTTGGTTATTACATTGCCACTCGCCTCCCCGATCGCTGTAGTGGAAAGGCATTCGCCAATTCGATCGTCTCCTCCTCTCTTCTCTCTAAAGTGGCAGCCAAATTTGGAATCGAATTCCACGAAGTGCTCACTGGCTTTAAGTGGCTCGCCAAGATCCCTAACCTCACCTACGGATATGAAGAGGCGTTGGGCTATGCGGTCGATCCCGCAACGGTGAACGATAAAGATGGCGTCTCGGCTGCCCTCATGCTTGCAAAAATTGCTGGCGAGCTCAAGCGTGAAGGAACTTCTCTGATCGAATATCTCGATGAGATTTGGAATGCCTTTGGCTTCCATCGCACCGAGCAACTTTCGATTCGCGTGACTGATCTCAAGCAAGTCGATCAAGTACTTGCTCGCTTACGTGAGTCGACTCCTACATCGATCGCTGGCTATTTAGTGACACAGTTTGACGATTTAAATAAGCCCAGCGGCTCGCTCCCCGCCACCAATGGCTTGCGCTTCTACCTATCCGATGGCCAACTGGGCAAAGCCATTCGCATCATCATTCGCCCCAGCGGCACTGAAGCGAAGATGAAGTGTTACATTGAAGTGGTGAGACCTTCTGGCAGTAACGAAGAGCGGGCCACGGCTGAGGCAATGGTCACACAGCTACGCACCGAGCTAGCGAAGGTATTGGCATGAGCACGCCTCTCATCGATGGCACAGAGGCCTCGCTCAAACAATTCTTAAAGACTCTCCCACCAGTCGACCAAGTCGGCGTCGAAGCGCGCGCTGCCATGCTGGGAACACGCAGCATTAAGAACGACAGTAAGAATAGGGCGATCGATTTAGCGATCAGCATGGTGGATCTGACTACTTTGGAAGGCGCAGATACGCCCGGCAAAGTCAGAGCGTTAGCCAGTAAGGCGGTTCGCCCAGACCCTTCCGACCCCACGGTCCCATCTGTAGGTGCGATCTGTGTCTACAACGATATGGTCGCAATCGCCCGCACGCATTTAGATGCTATCGGTGGCAAAAATATTCCGGTCGCAGCAGTCTCTACCGCTTTCCCGTCAGGCCGCGCAAGCATCGAAGTAAAGAAGCAAGATACCTTGGACGCTCTGAATGCCGGCGCTGGTGAGATCGATATGGTGATCGATCGCGGTGCTTTTCTCTCTGGCCGGCTCGGTGAAGTCTTCGATGAGATCGTTCTTATCAAGTCGCTCTGCGGTGATCGCGCTCATTTGAAAGTTATTTTCGAGACGGGCGAACTTGTTACCTATGACAACGTTCGAAAAGCTTCCTACCTCGCCATGCTTGCCGGCGCAGATTTCATTAAGACCAGCACGGGCAAAGTCGCACCAGCTGCCACTCCCCCTGTCGTTTTAGTGATGCTCGAAGCGGTCCGCGATTTCTATGCAATGACTGGTAACCGCATTGGCGTAAAGCCGGCTGGTGGAATTCGCACTACCAAAGATGCCATCAAGCAGTTGGTCTTAGTCAACGAGACTGCCGGACCAGAGTGGCTTACGCCGTCGCTCTTTCGCATTGGTGCCAGCGCCCTCCTCAATGACTTGCTGATGCAACGAATGAAGATGCGCGAAGGCTATTACAGCAGCCCTCAGTATGTGACCTTGGATTAATAGAGCTAACGAGAAGAGTAGAGAAGCTATGGATACGTTCGAATACGCCCCCGCGTTAGAGTCGACCGCAGTTGTCGATATCAAGGCACAATACAACCTCTTCATCAATGGCAAGTTTGTCGCGCCGAAGGCAGGTAAGTATTTCGACACGATTAATCCAGCGACTGAAGAAGTTCTGTCGAAAGTCGCTTTCGCCGATCTTGCCGATGTGAATGCTGCCGTTAGCGCTGCACGTACCGCTTTCACTAAGACCTGGTCGAAGATGCCAGCTGCAGAGCGCGGTAAATACCTCTTCCGCATCGCTCGCATTCTGCAAGAACGGGCTCGTGAATTTGCTGTTCTAGAAACCCTCAATAATGGCAAGCCGATTCGCGAAACCCGCGATACCGATATTCCCCTTGCCGCTGCGCACTTCTTCTATCACGCCGGTTGGGCCGATAAGTTGGAGTATGCCGGCGTCGGCAGTGCTGCTAAGCCCCATGGCGTTGCTGCTCAAATCATTCCGTGGAACTTCCCACTATTGATGTTGGCATGGAAAGTTGCCCCAGCACTTGCGACGGGAAATACCGTTGTCCTTAAACCAGCAGAGACCACTCCGCTCACAGCCCTCCTCTTTGCAGAAGTTTGTCAGCAAGCCGGCCTACCTGCTGGTGTTGTCAATATTTTGACTGGCGATGGCAGCACAGGAGCACATCTGGTGAATCATCCCGGAGTCGACAAGGTTGCCTTCACCGGTTCCACCGAAGTCGGCAAAGCTATTGCCCGGACAGTTGCGCCCACCAAAAAGAGCTTGACGCTAGAACTCGGCGGCAAAGGCGCGAACATCATCTTTGAAGATGCCGCCATGGATGAAACCGTTGAAGGAATCGTCAACGGCATCTTCTTCAATCAAGGCCACGTCTGCTGCGCCGGATCGAGACTTCTCGTTCAAGAAAATGTCTTGGATGAAGTCGTCGAAAAGCTCAAGCGCCGGATGCAATTAATTCGATTGGGCAATCCGCTTGATAAAAATACCGATATTGGTGCCATCAATAGTTCTGCCCAACTACAGCGCATTACCGAGATTTCGGCCACTGGCGACACAGAAGGCGCCGAGCGCTGGGCTATCAATTGCGAGCTCCCTAATAAAGGCTTCTGGTATCCCCCAACCATTTTTACAGGCGTGACCCAAGCACACCGGATTGCGCAAGAGGAGATCTTCGGTCCAGTTCTCTCCATCCTTACTTTCCGAACTCCCGCTGAGGCGATTGAGAAAGCGAATAACACTCCTTATGGTCTCTCTGCGGGCGTGTGGAGCGATAAAGGCGCCCGCATTCTTTGGACTGCCCAGCGTCTGAAAGCTGGCGTCATTTGGGCTAACTCCTTTAACAAATTTGATCCCACAAGTCCCTTTGGTGGATTTAAAGAATCGGGCTGGGGTCGCGAAGGCGGACGCCACGGAATTAGCGCTTACGTGAAGGGAAGCAAGTAATGAGAATTGATGTCATGAAGACTTACAAGCTCTATATCAACGGCGCATTCCCACGCAGTGAATCCGGTCGCGTCTATGAAGTAAAAGATTCCAAAGGTAAATTCTTAGCGAACCCTTGCCTTGCTTCGCGCAAAGATCTTCGTGATAGCGTCGTTGCAGCGCGCGCCGCACAAGCCGGCTGGAGTAAAGCAACTGCTTATAACCGAGGTCAGATTCTCTATCGCGTCGCTGAAATCATGGAAGGACGGCGCGAACAATTTGCTGCCGAGATTGTTGCTATGGAGGGCGTAACTCCCAAAGCTGCATTAGCTCAAGTCGAAGCCGCCATTGATACCTGGGTCTGGTACGCCGGATGGACCGACAAGATCTCTGCTGTTGCTGGGTCGACCAATCCAGTGGCTGGCCCCTTCTATAACTTCACTACTCCTGAAGCAATCGGTGTTGTTGCAGTCTTTGCCGACTCCAAGCCCTCACTCCTAGGACTCGTCAGTGCGATCGCACCTGTCATTGCCTCAGGAAATACTGCAGTTGTGGTTGCCAGTGAAAAGTACCCATTGGGCGCAATCACCTTAAGCGAAGCGCTTGCTACATCGGATCTGCCTGCCGGTGTGATCAATATTCTCACCGGGAAGTCTTCAGAGCTCGCTTCATGGGCAGCATCACATATGGATATCGATGCTATCGATGCCACTGGGCTTTCCAAGAAGCAGGACGTAGAGACACGTATCGCTGGAGCCGAAAACCTCAAGCGAATCCATACCTTTGCGGAGCAGAAATCAGTTCAGCGTATCTTGGCCTTTATGGAGAATAAGACAGTCTGGCACCCCATCGGGGTCTAGCACTTACTCGGCAGAGATCTGTGCGTAGCCTGGCTTTACGATCTCTTCAATAATGCGCAGGCGCTCTTCATAAGGGATGAAGGCGCTCTTAAGTGCATTGATAGTGACTCGCTGCAAGTCAACAAAGGTCCAACCAAAAGCTTTTACCGATTCCTTCATTTCGTAGGACATCGAAGTGCGGCTCATCAATCGATTATCGGTATTGATCGTTACTCGAAAACGTAGCTCCTCCAATTTTCCAATCGGATGTGAGGCATAATCCTTTGCTGCGCCAGTCTGTAAGTTAGATGTAGGGCAGAGCTCGAGTGGAATTCGACGGTCGCGGACATATTGAGCGAGTCGTCCCAGCTTCGGCTCAGCTCCACTGAAATCGATGTCATCGATAATTCGGACGCCGTGGCCTAACCGTTCTGCGCCACACATTTGAATAGCCTGCCAAATCGACGGTAGACCGTATGCCTCACCAGCGTGGATAGTGAAGTGAGCATTCTCTTGGCGGAGATAATCGAAGGCTGCTTGCTGATTGGTGGGCGGGAAGCCATCTTCTGGTCCAGCGATATCAAAACCAACAACTCCACGATCTCTGTACTCCACTACCTTGCGAGCAACTTCATCTGCCAAATTATTTTGGCGAAGGGCGCAGAGAATCGACTCCACTCGAATGGTGAAACCCTCCGCTTTCGCATCTTGCTCCCCGAGGTGATAGCCCTCAACCGTTGCTTCAATTACTTCGTTGAGCGAGAGACCTTTTTCAGTAAAGAGTTCTGGTGCGCCACGAACTTCGGCATAGACCACGCCATCGCGGGCAAGATCAAGCGCGCATTCGCGAGCTACGCGAATGATTGCTTCGCGGGTTTGCATTACTGCAACAGTATGAGCAAATGTTTCGAGATAGCGCTCGAGCGAGCCAGAGTTGCAGGACTCTTCAAACCAGTCAGCAAGCTTTATGGGATCATTTGTAGGGAGTGCATAATTGATCTCTGCCGCTAATTCGATGATCGTTTCCGGGCGAAGGCCGCCATCGAGGTGATCATGGAGAACTGCTTTAGGAACTCGAAGAATGTGACCTTCGGTAGGAGTGCTTGTCATTGAC
>CAIQXR010000308.1 GCA_903875815.1 uncultured Actinomycetes bacterium | reverse complement strand
TCTGACTTCAGTCAGAACTTCTCGGATTAACCATTTCGGTCCGGTGTACATCGGTCGGTAATGAACCGCTAGGGATCAGAGAAATTCTTTGATCGACAACCGAGTGCACAGTGTGCGGGTAATGCCGCGCGCAAGTGCAAAGAAGGAGTATGCCGTTATGGCAGTTGTATCAATGCGAGAACTCCTCGACAGCGGAGTCCACTTCGGACACCAGACTCGTCGATGGAACCCAAAGATGAAGCGCTTTATTTTCGCCGAGCGCAATGGCATCTACATCATCGATATCCAGCAATCACTTGCACTTATCGATAGTGCATATGAATTCATCAAGGAGACCGTCGCTAAGGGCGGCCACATTCTCTTCGTGGGAACAAAGAAGCAGGCGCATCAGCCAATCATCGAGCAAGCAGCTCGCGTTGGCATGCCATATGTCACTGAGCGTTGGCTCGGCGGCATGCTCACCAACTTCCCAACCGTTTACAAGCGTATTCAGCGCCTCAAGGAGCTCGAAGCTCTTGAGAGCCAGAACGATCAGCTTCTCACCAAGAAGGAACTCCTTGTTCTTCGTCGTGAGCGCGAGAAGTTGACCCGTAACCTCCAAGGTATTCGCGACATGACCAAGTTGCCTAGCGCAATCTGGGTAGTCGATACCAAGAAGGAGCACCTTGCAGTTCAGGAAGCACACAAGTTGGGTATTCCCGTTGTTGCAATCCTCGATACCAACTGCGATCCCGATGAAGTCGATTACAAGATTCCTGGTAACGACGATGCAATTCGCTCAATCCACCTTCTTACTCGCGTCATCACCGATGCAGCAGTAGCAGGCCTTGCAGCACGTTCTGCAACAGCAGCAGCGGCTGCAGCCGCTTCAGCACCAGCTGAGGCAGCAAAGGCAGAAGTAACTGCTTCACTCGAGAAGGAACTTCTCGGATCAACAGATTCAGCAGCTCCAGTAGCTCCAGTAGAAGGCGAGGCTAAGTAATTGGCTTACACAGCAGCAGATGTAAAGAAACTCCGCGAGGAGACTGCAGCCGGCATGCTCGATTGCAAGAAGGCGCTCGACGAAGCTGATGGTGATTACCAGAAGGCTGTTGAGATCATTCGTGTAAAGGGCCTTAAGGGCGTTACCAAGCGCGAAGGTCGCACCACATCAAATGGTCTCGTTCTTGCAAAGGCTGAGGGCAACCTCGGTGTAATGCTCGAACTCAACTGTGAAACAGACTTCGTTGCAAAGGGCGATCGCTTCCAGGAATTGGCAGCAGAGCTTTTGGCATACCTTGAGTCCAGCAAGATTGGCGAGCTCGATGCTTTCCTCTCATCAACAATGGCTAATGGCAAGACCGTTCAAGCTGTTATCGATGAAGGCAACGCCACCCTCGGCGAGAAGATCGAACTTCGCCGTATTGCAGTTCTCGATGGCAAGCCAGTGTCACTTTATCTCCACCGCACCAGCCCAGATCTACCACCGCAGGTAGGCGTGCTTGTTCAGTTGGCGAGTGAAGCACTTGAGGCAGGAAAGGATGTTGCTCAGCACATCGCAGCATTCGCTCCTCAGTATGTCAGCCGTGAGCACATCCCAGCAGAGGCGATCGAAAATGAGCGCCGCATTGCTGAAGAGACCGCCCGCGAAGAAGGCAAGCCAGAGGCTGCTCTCTCCAAGGTTGTCGAAGGCCGCGTTACTGGCTTCGTCAAGGAAGTGAGCTTGCTCGAGCAATCCTTCGCGAAGGATGCCAAGAAGACTGTCCAGCAGATTCTCGATGAGGCTAAGACCGCCGTGTCTGCCTTCCATCGTTTCCGCGTTGGCCAGTAATCTAGCGGCATAGCTTTACCGGCAGGACGCTTAACAGCACGAAAGCAGTACCCAACAGTTTGAGAGGAGCACTCACTATGGCCCGACAAGGTTATCAGCGAGTGCTCCTTAAACTTTCTGGCGAAGTATTTGGCGGCGAGAAGGGCATCGGTGTTGATCCCGATGTTGTTCACGATATCGCCGAGCAGATCGCCGATGTCGTTCGCGGCGGAACTCAAATTGCCATCGTTGTTGGTGGCGGAAATTATTTCCGTGGCGCTGAACTATCACAGCGCGGAATGGATCGCGCTCGCGCGGACTACATGGGAATGCTCGGAACAGTAATGAATTGCCTCGCACTTCAAGATTTCTTGGAGAAGGAAGGCATTGAAACTCGCGTTCAGACCGCGATCACGATGGGCCAAGTTGCCGAGCCATATATTCCTCGTCGCGCCATCCGTCACTTAGAAAAAGGTCGCGTTGTCATCTTTGGCGCCGGCGCCGGAATGCCATTCTTCACCACCGATACCGTTGCAGCCCAGCGCGCACTGGAAGTCGGATCTGGAGCGCTCTTGCTTGCCAAGAGTGGAGTCGATGGCGTTTATTCTGCAGATCCCAAGAAAGACCCTTCTGCGACAAAATTTGATTCCATCTCGTATGACGAAGTTCTCTCTAAATCACTCGCCGTTGCTGATGCTGCAGCATTTAGCCTCTGCCGCGAGAACAAGTTACCTATCATCATCTTTGATCTGAAAAATAAGGGCAATATTGGTCGCGCAGTTCGCGGCGAAGCCATCGGAACGATCGTCTCGTAAGGACAAAAAAGCCATGTCAGATATCGCAACCCTTCTCAGTGATTCCAGTAGCAAGATGGCTAAGGCCGTTGAAGTGGCGAAAGAAGATTTCGGCGCTATTCGCTCGGGCCGTGCTCACCCCACCATGTTTGCCAAGATTGTCGTTGATTACTACGGCACATACACGCCGCTCTCACAGCTTGCGACCATTCAAGTACCCGAAGCCCGCATGGCAGTAGTGAGCCCCTTCGATAAGGGCGCTATGGCATCGATTGAAAAAGCGATTCGCGAATCTGATCTCGGAGTAAATCCAGCGAGTGATGGCGCAGTTATTCGCGTGAACTTCCCCGAACTCACAGAAGAGCGCCGCAAGGATTACATCAAAGTCGCTCGCACCAAGGCCGAAGATTCCAAGATCGCCATCCGCAATATCCGTCGCACTGCAAAGGAAGCGATGGAGAAGATGGAGAAAGATGGCGAAGCCGGAAAAGATGATGTAGCTCGTGGCGAAAAGGATCTCGAAAAGATTACTTCTGATCACGTCACCAAAATCGATGAGCTCTTAAAGCATAAAGAGAGCGAACTGCTCGAAGTCTAAAATGGATGACCTGCACTCCCTCAATGAGGCGATAAATAAGCGAGCTGGAAGAAAGTTACTTCCCTCTATTCTCGTATCCATTGCCCTATTAGTGTTGGTCTTCGGGAGCGTCATCCTCGCCCCCGCTCTCTTTGGAGTTCTCCTCTGGATTGCCGTTTTACTCGCAGCGCATGAATTAGTTCATGCCTACGGCGAGGGCGGAATTGAATTACCCGAGCGCGCGATTCAAATTGCTGCCACTGGAATTTTGATCGCTGCCTGGTTTGGAAGAGTTTCTGGTTTAGCGGTAGCGATGTCGATCGCCGTACCCAACTTGCTCGTGTACATCATGATTAAGAGCCCTAAAGATTTTGTGCGTCGCTCTACTTCGGCGGCATTTGCGCTCTTCTATCTGCCATTTCTTGCAGGTTTTATTCTGCTCCTCGCGCACAACTCCAATGGCCCAGCTCGGATTTTGGTGGTCGTTGTGCTCGTGAGTTGTAATGACACTTTTGGATATTTCGCCGGGGTGCTCTTCGGCAAGCACCCGCTGGCTCCACAGATTAGCCCCAAGAAAACTTGGGAAGGCATGTCTGGTTCGCTGCTTTTCACCACTGTGGGATCTGCGCTGGTCTTCCATTTCGCACTTCATCACGCACTGTGGGTGGGCGCTCTCATCGGAATCATGGCGGTATTCACATCGACTGCAGGCGATCTGATTGAGTCAGCGGTAAAACGCGATCTCTCCATCAAAGATATGGGAGCGATATTGCCTGGCCATGGTGGGATACTTGATCGCATTGATTCTGTTCTCTTTACCGGGCCGGCCATCTGGTTTGCGCTCGAATTTATTAAACACTTCAGTCTGTGAGATATGAATGAGCACCAGCGCAGAACGTCCAGCAGATGCACCTGAATTGAAGCTTGTCTTTGATGAGCCCAAGCAGAAGGTTAAGCCTCCTAAGCACTTTGCCGATCTCGCTCCAGAAGAGCGCAAAGCTCGCGCCCTGGAATTAGGAATTCCAGCCTTTCGCGCCAATCAGATGGCGGTTCACTTCTTTACTCATTACAACGATGATCCTGAGACGTGGAGCGATATTCCCAAAGATTTACGCGAGACGCTGGTTAAGGAATTTGTTCCACAACTCATTACCTTAGTTCGCACCGTCACCACCGATGGTGGAAAGACTCGTAAAGATTTGTGGCGCCTGCACGATGGCGTATTGGTGGAGAGCGTTCTCATGCGCTACACCGATCGCACCACCGTCTGCATTTCATCGCAGGCCGGATGCGGCATGAACTGTCCCTTCTGTGCCACCGGACAAGGCGGACTTACTCGCAATCTCACAGCAGGTGAAATTACTGC
>CAIQXR010000307.1 GCA_903875815.1 uncultured Actinomycetes bacterium | reverse complement strand
TGGTGCTCGGACTTGTAGCGCTCGCCTATCTCTCCTCAAAGAAACCTGAGGCGATTAAGGAAGTTGCGACAATTCACGGCTAAGGTTCGAAGCAAAAAGGTCCCTGGTGATGAACCGGGGGCCTTTTTATTTATTGGGGCGAGGGTTGGAAATATCATTCTCAACCCACAGTGAATCTCTTGCGGCACATTTAGACTCATCCTGTGTACATCCCGAAGCCATTTCAGGTTGATGATTGGAACGAGATAACCGCTTTCGTTAAGCGCCATCCAGCTATCAATCTTGTGACTGTTGGTGAAAACGGCGACCCAATAGCCACTCTGTTGCCAGCAGTTTGGGATACCAGCGAACTCCGTGAAGGCTCGTACGGAACGCTGGTCACGCATATTTCCAGAGGCAATGAGCAATGGAAGCCCATTAAGAATGGCCAAGTCGGGCTGGCAATCGTTCAAGGCCCACAGGCGTACGTTTCTCCTTCAAATTATGAAAAGAAGTTAACCGACCACAAAGTTGTTCCCACCTGGAACTATCAAAGGGTTCATTTATCCGGCACGCTAGAAGTTTCGGAAGATCGAGAATTACTGCGCCAAATAGTCTCGGGCTTAACAGACTTTCATGAACAGGGCCGCGCAAAGCCATGGTCCGCGTCTGAATCAGATTCTGAATATTTTGAGGCTCAACTCGGTGGAATTGTCGCGATCACTATGACTGTTAGCAAAGTCGAAGCCAAATACAAGCTCAGCCAAAATAGAAGTGAGGTCGATCAGAGGACCATTGCCGCGGACCTTTCGACTTCGCCGAAGCTTGACGAGCAGGCGCTTTCCACGGAGATGATCAGACGAAATCGCTTGGACGAACTGCCTAAACAAGCGGAATAACTATCTCGTTGTAATGCATAAATCCTGGTTTGAACGGTGGATCGAATCGACAAATTCTTGTCTCCTGAGAAAGGATCAGGCCAGCGCTAGTGGCTGCGGCACGTAGCTCAGCAATCTTTTTCTCGCAGGTATTCGTTGTGGCGCGGCCTCGAAAGGAGAGCGCAACGCATTTTTCCTCTCCCAACGGGCGCAGTTCTACTCTTTTATCGTTTGGATTAGGCATGTCTGCAATGGTGGATCCCGCAGGCATGACGAATGCAACCTTCCACTGATTCGAATTTACGCCCTCAGCGCTTTCGGAAATTACGGGCGCGGTCATGGAGATTCCTTGCGCCTTCTCGTTCCCCTTGGATATATATCGAAAGAGGGGTTGAAAGGCGCTGGATGCCGCACTTGAATAGTCCGCATCGACCACAACTTCGGCGGTGACACAAGGCTCATAGTTTCGTAACTCGAAGGTGCCGTAATCTTTGAGAACACTGAACTTCTGTCGCTCGGTCATATTTTCATCGTACTCTTATGATCGTGGCTTTGCGGAATGAGCTAGATAGTGCCAGCGCTCAATCCCTTAAGGACTTCCAAAGCCCGCTCACGCGTTTCACCCAAATCACTTAAGCGCTTTAGCCCCGCTAGCTGCTGAGCCATTCGGTGGTTTCCTGCGAATTCTTCGTAATTTCTATCTAGAAAGTCCCAATACAAAGTGGTGAACGGACATCCATCGTTCCCGGTGCGCTTCTTTGGATCGAAAGCACAACCCTTGCAGTAATCACTCATACGCGAGATATACGCACCACCGGCTGCGTATGGCTTGGTCATCATTCGCCCACCATCAGCGTGGACGCCCATGCCAATCACGTTGGGGACCATCACCCAATCGCTAGCGTCGATAAATTGATTGCGCATCCATTCCAAATACGCCTGCGGATCAACACCGGCGATGAGTGCCAGGTTGCTGAGCACCATCAAGCGAGGAATGTGATGAACCCACGATCGCTGCTCGACATCGCTGACAATCGAGCGGACACAGTTCATCTCCGTCTTGGACGAATCACTGAACAGTGGCAGCAACGGACGCGTGGCGCGCAGTTGATTCTCTGCTTTGTATCCCTCGCCTAGATACCAATACATGCCATTGATGTATTCGCGCCATCCAATTATTTGGCGAATAAATGCTTCGCAGGATGCGATGGGGATTGATCCACCTTCAAATTTCTTTAGAGCGGCAGGGATGACTTCTGCGGGATGCAACAAACCATTGTTGAGATAGGGCGAAATCAATGAATGATGAACCGCCCAGTCTGCGCTATTCATGGCATCTTCGAACCGCCCAAAATTTTCGAAGTGATTATCAAGAAAGTGCTTAAGGACACGTTGCGCACCAGCTCGAGTCGTCGCCCACTCAAGGGGTGGAGTAATTCCGAGCTCCCGCGCGAGCTCAATATCTATCTCATCAGCCTTGTGCTCAAGATACGGAGCCGCCACATGTCCTTTTGGAAGCGGATCACGATTCTCGGCATCGAAATTCCATTGCCCTCCGACGGGCTGTGAGCCTTCCATCAAGATGCCGAGCCGCACTCGTTGCTTACGGTAAAAGTTCTCCATCAGATGGCTCTTTTGGGATTCGGCCCACGAATTAAATAATGTGCGCGATGTCAGGAAGAAATCGTTCTCTACGAACTCGGTGCCTATCGACTCAAGCGCAGCTTGTAGGCGATACGACGATTGATGAGCCGCCACCACAGTCTCTATCCCATGCTTCTTCTTTGCTTCAGCGATGCCATCTAGTGTTGTTGGCGCCTTGATGTACTCAACTGTCAACCCCTCGGCACGTAACTCTTCGGCAAAATGACGTGCGCTGGAGATTAAGAAATAAAGGCGAACTGGGTGAAATTTGGAAGCATCAGCCATTCGCTCGCTTTCGACCAAAAGAATGACATCTTCCTTTTGAACGTGCTTTAAGACTCCGTGCTTACGGTGCAGGTGGTCAAAGGGCAGGTAGAGAATCCGACCCTTTGCAAGGTTATTTCCTATCACGACAACGATCGCTACAGAACTTCACGTTCTCCCAATCGCGCTCCCATTTCTTGCGCCACTCAAACGGCCGGCCACAGCGGGCACAATCCTTTGGTGGATGGCCATTCTTGGTCTGGGCTACGCGTGGCATCTCCCCAGTTTAAGCCGACCCTTACGCACGTCCGGGTGATTGGGTCCCTATTTATCGTGCGAGTAATCACCCCTAGACTTCACCTTGTGGAGCGCAGATTAAAGCCGGTTAAGGCGTTCGTCAGGACGCTGGGTCGCACTGCCCTTATCACCGCGCTAGTGAGTCTCGCATTAGTTTCAATTCCCAATACTGCCCATGCCGCAACATCCGCGGGCGCCGGTGGAACTGTCACCATTGCACCCAATCTCTCGGGCGTTATCAATAATTTGCTGCCGGGAACTGCTAGCGACGTTCAAGCGCTCAACTTTGGTTCGGAAACTGTTACCGCTGTCATCTCTTCAAATCTTGGAAATATCGGAATCACCTCAGGTACAGGACTCACTGTTCTTTCTGGATATCAAACCAATCTGACGGACTCCGCAACTACTATCGGTTTTTACGGAAACGTAACTGATGTAAACAACGCGCTAAATACTCTGAAATATTGGGCCGGCGCTAGCACGGGTTCCGCAACGATTTCTGTCACGTTATCTGATCGTGGAAACAACGTGACCTATGACCCTGCGACAGGTGCCTATTATCAATACGTTTCCACCGCCGTCACCTGGGAAGGTGCATACAACGCCATCACTGGCGATAACCTTACGCAGGTCAGCACAACAGCAAATGTGTCGACCCGCCAAAATCAAACGCCCGCAAACTGCGCCTATAAATTTAATGGCATGTGTGGGTACTTTGCGACGGTTTATAACGCAACTCAAAACGCATTTATCAACTCAAAGGTTGGTTCAACCCAAGTGTGGTTGGGCGGTTCCGATCGAGTGACCGAAGGAACGTGGGTATGGTCCGACCCAAAGGCGCCTGCGTACGGCAAGCGCTTCTCTAACCAAAATGGATATGGCGCTTCCGGTTCGACCGGCGAAGGTGTTAACTACACAGTCAACGGAACTCAATATAACTACGTTAACTGGAATGGTTCAGAACCGAATAACTCGGGTGGCGAGAGCGCCCTACAAATGCTTTCGGGTAGCACTGGTAACTGGAATGACCTCAATGAAGCAAGCGCAACGATGGGGTACGTTGTTGAGTATGGTGGAATTTCTGGAGAAACAGTCTCCTATGCAGCAGCGACAACCACTATCAACGTCAATATCGCATACGCCTCGACAATCTCCGTGGGCCTCACGAACTCCGCGAGCACCGCTACGTATCGTGCAGTAAGTCAGTTGACTGCAACAATTAGTCCTGATGGAAAAGTAACCTTTTATGCCAATGGCAAGGCAATCCCAGGATGCAAGAACAAGTCGGGGACAACAAGCGCGACCTGCAACTGGACACCAGCACAGATCGGGCGCATCAACATCACCGCCAGCTTTGTGCCAAATAGCAATAACTATCCGAATTCAGCAGCACCCCCTGCGTTAATCGTTGTATCAGCGCGCGGCGGCACTCGCTAGTTCAAAACTCTCAGCACGAACACAGCTTCTCGGTACT
>CAIQXR010000306.1 GCA_903875815.1 uncultured Actinomycetes bacterium | reverse complement strand
GGATACGCCTTGTGAACGGTAAACCTCTTGGATTTCTGTTACAAGGTGAATCTGTGTTTGGCGAGGTCCGAGGATACGAAGAACTTGCTTTGGATCGATCGCACCAACAACGAGTTGTTGTCCGACGCCGACCTTTGAGCCATCTTCAACCTTGAGCTTCTGACGACGAGTAATTGGGTAAGCAACTGCTTCACTTCCATCATCTGGAGTAACAACAATCTTCTTGCCCTTTGCATCTTCTAGGAAGCTAACGGTTCCTGCAGCCTCTGCGATTGGCGCAACACCCTTAGGTGTACGAGCCTCGAAGAGTTCAACGATACGTGGCAGACCGTGTGTGATGTCATCTCCTGCAACGCCGCCGGTGTGGAAGGTACGCATTGTGAGCTGTGTACCTGGTTCACCAATTGATTGTGCAGCAATAATTCCGACTGCTTCGCCGACATCAACCATCTTGCCGGACGCCATTGAGCGGCCGTAGCAAGCTGCGCACTGTCCGACCTTGCTATCGCAAGTAAGAACTGAGCGGATCTTGACTTCAGCAACACCAGCAGCGACGAGTACGTCGATGTTCTTGTCACCAAGGTCAGTATTAGCAGTAAGAATTACCTTGCCATCAACAACTACATCCTCAGCCAAAGCACGGCCAAAGAGTGATGTCTCGACATGGTCATCGCGAACGAGTTCGCCAGCTGAGTTAGTAGCCGCCATCTTGAGTGTGAGACCACGATCGGTTCCACAATCTTCTTCGCGGATAATGACATCTTGTGCAACGTCGCAGAGACGACGGGTTAGGTAACCTGAGTCTGCGGTACGGAGCGCGGTATCTGCAAGACCCTTACGAGCACCGTGAGTAGCAATGAAGTACTCGAGTACTGAAAGACCTTCGCGGAAGTTTGACTTGATAGGACGTGGAATAATTTCGCCCTTCGGGTTAGCCACAAGACCACGCATACCTGCGATCTGACGAACCTGCATCATGTTTCCACGTGCACCTGAGTAGACCATCATCCAGACTGGGTTGGTCTTAGGGAAGTTTGCTTCCATTTCGGTTGCAACTTCGGCAGTCGCTTGGGTCCAGATCTCGATGAGTTCCTGACGGCGCTCATCATCTGTAATCAAGCCCTTTTCGTATTGTGATTGAACCTTGTCGGCCTTCTCTTCGTAACCGTTAAGAATCTGTTGCTTCTTAGCTGGTGTAACTACATCTTCGATGGCGATAGTGATGCCAGCGCGAGTTGCCCAGTAGAAACCAAGAGACTTAAGTGCATCGAGAGTCTGTGCGACTGTGACCTTTGGGAATCCTTCAGCCAAGTTATCAACGATCAAACCAAGAAGCTTCTTGGTGACGTCGTAATCAACATATGGATACGCCTCTGGCAGTACCTCATTAAATAGTGCGCGACCCATTGTTGTTTCGCGAACTACATTCTCGCCACCGCGAGTTGAGCGAAGCTTGATCTTGGCTTGAAGTGAAAGTGTTCCTTGATCGTAAGCCATCAAACCTTCAGAGATTGAAGAGAATGCACGGCCTTCGCCAAGTTGGTTCTCACGCATCGAAGTCAAGAAGTACAAGCCAAGAACCATGTCCTGTGTAGGAGAGGTAATTGGACGACCTGATGC
>CAIQXR010000305.1 GCA_903875815.1 uncultured Actinomycetes bacterium | reverse complement strand
TGGGCGCGCGACTCATCGGTCCGCGAAATTCTTACTGGCCTCTTCGGTGGTTTCACTACCTATCTATTGGATCGTGAATTCGCTTCTCTCTCGGGCGGCGAACGTCGACGAGTAAATCTGGCGAAACTCTTGATCGGTGAGTACGACCTCATTTTGCTTGATGACCCAACTAACCATTTAGATGTCGAAGGCGTTGCTTGGCTTGCGGCCCACATTAAAGCTCGCACAAAATTAGCAATCGTTGTCATTACCCACGATCGCTGGTTCTTGGATGAAGTTTCAGAACAGATCTGGGAAGTTGTTGATGGCAAAGTTGCAGCCTACGAAGGTGGTTACTCTGCCTATGTATTGTCCAAAGCAGAACGCGCCCGGCAGATCTCAGTAGAAGATCAGAAGCGCAATATGTTGATTCGCAAAGAGTTGGCATGGCTTCGTCGTGGCGCACCAGCCCGTACTGCAAAACCTAAGTTCCGCATTGAAGCGGCAAATACTTTGATTGCCAACGAGCCACCACCGCGTAATGAAAATGAACTTCTCAACTTTGCATCTAATCGTCTCGGCAACACCGTCTATGAATTGCACCATGCAGTCATTAACGCTGGCGATAAGCAATTGCTCGATGATGTTTATTGGAATATTGGTCCGGGCGATCGCATTGGAATCGTCGGCGTAAATGGCGCTGGCAAAACCACTTTGCTTCGCGCCCTTACTGGCGATGTAAAACTGAGCGGCGGAAAGTTAATCACCGGCGTCACAGTGAAAGTTGCCTTTCTCTCCCAGCATTTAGAAGAGCTCGATCCCACCTGGCGCGTTTTAGAAGCGGTAGAGAAGGTCGCCAACCACGTACAGCTCGGCAATGGCAAAGAGATGTCGGCATCTCAGCTCTGCGAGAAGCTTGGATTTAATACTGAATCGCAGTGGACTCCAGTGGGCGATCTCTCTGGCGGAGAGCGCCGGCGCCTGCAATTAACGCGGCTGTTGATGGATAGCCCCAATGTCTTGCTCCTTGATGAGCCCACCAATGATTTCGATGTTGAGACTCTTACAGCCCTTGAAGATCTGCTCGATTCCTTCGGCGGCACTTTGCTGGTGATCTCTCACGATCGATATTTCCTCGAGCGCGTCTGCAATACCTTCGTGGGGTTGCTTGGCGATAAGTCGCTACGCGATCTGCCTGGCGGAGTGGATCAATATTTAGATCTGCGCCATCAGAACATTGCCTCGACTCCATCGACAGCAACATCAAAACCCAAAGGCTCTAACATCGTCGAGATCAAGGCGCTTAAAAAAGAGATCGCAAAATTTGAGCGCCAACTCGAAAAAGTTGATGAGGAATTAGCAGCACTCGAGAAGTCGCAAGTCGATCTCTCCTTTGACCATGAGAAACTTATCGTTGTAATGGCAGATCTTGCAGCAGCGCATCAGCGCAAGAGCGAGATTGAAGAGGCGTGGTTAGTAGCCACTACTCAATTGGAGGAGCTCAGTGAGTAAGCGATCTCAGCATGCCGAACTTGAACTCCTTGCCCTTGTCTCAGGCGCCATGATCGCAATGCAATCGCGCGCCAATGGTGAACTCTCCCATCGCTTGGGCAATAGCACTGAAGCAGCGCTGATCTCTTTCTCATCCGGTTTATTGATCGTCAGCATCGCTGCCCTTTTCTATAGGCCAATCCGTACTGGCCTTTCGCAATTGCGTGGTGCAGTAAAGGCGAAGCAGATTCCGCGCTGGCGACTCTTTGCAGGAATGCTCGGTGGAACCTTCGTTGCACTTCAAACCAGCGTCGTTCCGATCATCGGTGTTGCGCTCTATTCGGTGGCATCGATTGCCGGACAGACTGCGATGTCATTGGTAGTCGATCGGATCGGCCTCACTGGTGGTGGAAGTAAAAAAATCACACCTCGCCGAATCGCTGCAGCAGTCATCACAGTAATTGCCGTATTGGTCTCGGTCTGGGATCGATTAGATAAAGTGAATTTCTCGATTCTGGCAGTGGCACTATCTGGCGCTGCTGGTGCTTTTGTGGGAGTCCAGCGCGCACTTAACGGTCAGATCAACGAACATTCCCAGCAGAGCTTTGCCACATCATTTCTTAACTTCGTCATGGGCACCACATTTTTGGTTGTGTTGCTTGCCTTGCGAGTCGCTTTCCAACACCAGCACGTTGCCGCACTTCCGCATGGCCCATGGTGGATCTACACCGGTGGCACCATCGGCGTTATTTATATCGCTTTCACATCAACGATCGTTCAGCACTTAGGCGTATTGACCATGACGCTACTCAGTACAGTAGGAACGCTGGTTGGATCTTTGATTATAGATATCGTCTCACCGACTAATGGATCAAACGTGACGGCTTATCTTGTGAGTGGAATCGTTCTTACCTACGCCGGCGTCTTTATCGGCGGCAATAAGAAACTTTCCTTCAAGAAATAGTTACTTGCTGGCTTTGCCGGTTTTGCGAACGGCATCAGCAACTTTTGTCACCACTTGAGCATCAAAGACGCTAGGAATAATGAAGTTAGCGTTGAGTTGTTCATCAGAGACGCAGGATGAGATCGCTTCGGCAGCTGCCACCAACATAGAGTCGGTGATCTTGGTGATTCGACCATCGAGTAATCCGCGGAAAATTCCAGGAAATGCCAGAACATTATTGATCTGATTG
>CAIQXR010000304.1 GCA_903875815.1 uncultured Actinomycetes bacterium | reverse complement strand
GAAACGACTCCGAAAATCTCACCCGATAAGGCGTTAAGCGACTGATCGCTGATCTCTGATTCAATGACAGATATCTTGAGAGGCTTAGCACGTGTATGTATGACGGCCTTGATATGTGGATGAAGATTCTTATCAATGACAAAGGCGGCATCATCTGAGTGTGATGAATTGCGACGAGCAAGTGTCATCGCCTCAGCCGCTGATGTCGCTTCATCTAACATCGATGCGTTAGAAATGGGAAGACCGGTTAAGTCAGAGACAACTGTTTGGAAAGCAAAGATCGCTTCTAGTCGACCTTGTGAAATTTCAGGTTGGTAAGGCGTATAGGCGGTGTACCAGGACGGATTTTCTAAAACATTTCGAAGGATCACTGGTGGAGTAATTGATCCGTAGTAGCCAGCGCCGATCAATGATTTAATTGCGGTGTTCTTATCCGCAAGCGCGCGAAGCTCCTCAATGGCCGCAACTTCTGAGATCGCAGGTGGAAGAACCTTGTCTAACCGCTCACCAATAACGATGTTCTCGGGAACTACACGTGAAATGAATTCTTCGAGTGAACTTTCGCCAATTTCGCGGAGCATCTGCTGAACATCATGGCTGTTAGGACCGATGTGACGGTCTTCAAAACGCGAACGGACTTCGCTCATAACTCCCCCAGATCATTAGGCGGCTACCGCCGACATAGGGGTAAGAATATGGAGTTTTAGGCGCCTTTGCGCTTCCGACGCATCGCCAATTCGTCGCCACTCTCGACATCAGGTGTGACGGCAATCTCGCCGTCGCCCAAGCGTTCGCCCTGCAAGGTGGCAAGCGTGCCTTCCACTTCGCTCCAGACCTTTCCAATGGCTATACCAAAGACGCCTTGGCCGCCCTGGAGAAGATCGATAATGTCATCAGGACTGGTGCATTCGTAGATCGATGCGCCGTCACTCATGAGAGTCATGCGCTCGAGGTCTGCCACGCCACGTTCGCGCAAGTGCTCTACGGCTGAGCGGATATTTTGAAGTGATACCCCTGTGTCCAGAAGACGCTTCACGATCTTGAGAACAAGAATGTCGCGGAAACTATAGAGACGCTGACTGCCGGAACCACTTGCACCCTGCACGCTTGGCACAACAAGATCTGTTCGAGCCCAGTAATCCAACTGGCGGTAGGTAATACCCGCTGCTTGGCATGCTGTTGGTCCGCGGTAACCGATGCCGCTCTGCGAAATATCTGAATTTTGAGTCATTGGTGCTCACTTCTTTGGGGGAAGATCCTCTGCTGGGGATGGCAGATTCAATGGCTTAAGGGTAGAACCGAATCGCCCGGAATGGGTGGCGCGACACTCCCTAACCCTCAACTTTAAGTCAAGAGTTTTAGGCTCAACGATGGTGCCTTAGGAGGCGAAATCCTCGGGGTTAATCTGGTCCAAGAACTCGCGAAAGGCCTCTACCTCATCGTCGGCCTGCTCCGGAATCTCAATACCGGCCTCCCCTAGGAGCTTGGCAGTAGCCAAGATCGGGGCGTTAGTGCGGATCGCCAAGGCAAGAGAGTCGCTGGGGCGGGCAGAGATCGCGCTGCCATCAACAAAGTTGATCATGGAGAAGTAGACGCCATCTTTCAGTTCAGTCAGATGTACTGAGCTGATCCTCTTATCAAAATGGGTGAGCAGTTGAACTAAGAGATCGTGAGTCAGCGGTCGGTTCGGCGTGATTCCTTGTTGGGCAAACGCGATCGCGGTTGCTTCCACTGCGCCAACCCAGATCGGAAGGTAGCGAAGACCGTCGATCTCCTTCACGAGGACGATCGGTTGGTTGGAGGGCATCTCAACACGAACGCCAACTACTTCCATGGGGCGAAGTTCTTCTAGCATGCCGAAGCCTCGAAATAGGTTTTATGCATCAACGAAGGCGATGCAAGCCAGCAGCGACGAGCGCTGCATGCAGGCGAACGGAGAGCGCAGCGAGTTCGCGGGTGACTTCTTCAGCGCGTGCCTTTGCATCAGAACTCTTCTGCTTGAGTAGAGGGGTGATTACCTGCTCTACCAACCCGACTTCACGATCTGCGGCAGTCTTGAAGCTGCGCAAATGGCGAGCCTCAATACCAAAAGCAGCGATTTCAGCAACTGCCTTAGCAACTTGAAGCGATTCTGCATCGTAATAGCGTCCTCGAATAGTTATGAGTCCGAATGATTCCAATTCAGAGAGTTGGGCATCATCGAGGCCCGAAGCCGCCAAGAGTTCCTCACGAGAAAGGCGAAGATCGGCAGAAGGGGCAAAATTCGAGGGAGCGAATTCACCATCCACTGTCGCAAGCCGAGGGGCTGAAATTGACGGGGATGGCACTCCTCCTTGAACTGCTGGAGTCAGACCACGATCCATGGCATCAAGATTTTCTTTGATAACGCGCAATGGAAGATACTGATCGCGCTGTGCTGCGAGGACATAACGCAATCGCTCTAAATCAACATTGGTAAATTTACGATACCCGGAGGGGGTGCGCTGCGGTTCGATCAGCCCTTCAGATTCAAGGAAGCGAATTTTCGAAATCGTGATGTCGGAGAACTCACCACGTAACTTGCTGAGAACTTCACCGATGCTGAGATAGGCGCGAGCTGGAACTGCCATTACTTACTCCCCTGATTATTGATAGCTGGAAAATAGGTCAACCGATACTTGCCTACATGAATTTCATCGCCGCTCTTCAGGGAAGTGGAGGAGGTAGCGATGGCATTCACATAGGTGCCGTTCAAACTTTTAAGATCAGAAATAGTTGCAGTGAACTGCTCGGAAACGTTCAACTCGATGGTGCAGTGCTTGCGAGAAACCGTAATGTCGTCCAGTGAAATATCAGAGGAAGGATCTCTGCCGATAGTTGTGAGCGCCTGATTAAGCAGATATCGCGCGCCACGATTGGGGCCAGCAAGAACAATCAACATTGCTGTATTGGGTGCTAAATCTTCAAGAATGGCACGATCTTCAGAGGCAAGCGATTCCCGCTTGGCATTCTCTGAACTCTCTTCGCCGGGTATCGCCCGAAGTGATGAGAGATGAATCGTGCTAGTCAGTTCGGAATCAGCAGAAATATGGGGGTTTTTCTCGCTACTCATCTGCGGCCCCTCCCTATTCCTCTTTACTCATTCATCACTTGTTAGATGAAATGCATCGTCGAACGTTCGATTCCAGCAAGGAAACCGTGAGGTTCAACTAGAGGCTCACACTAGGAGAGTGTGAGCAAGAGGTCAAGTGGAAAATTACGCGGTGAGAGCCGAATACTCCCCTGCGCTGAGCAGGTGAGAGAGGTCGCCATCAATTTCAATATCTGCAATCCAGCCTGCACCATACGGATCGGAGTTAATGGATTCCGGAGCTTTATCCAAATCATTATTAACTGCGACGACTTTTCCACTTACTGGCGCATAGATTTCTGAAACGCTCTTTGTAGATTCGACTTCACCGCATACTGCATCTGCTGCGACAGTAGATCCCACTTTAGGCAGCTGAATGTAGACGATGTCGCCAAGTGCACCTTGTGCAAAATCTGTGATGCCGATTCTTACGACATTAGCAGCAGAGGTTGTCGCAACCCACTCGTGTTCTTTGCTGTACTTGAGCTCATTGGGTACGTTCGACATTTACTACTCCCTATTCTCCTGCAATTATTTGCTGACCAAGATTTCCTTGATCACCAAGATTGCTCTTGTCGGCTGAAGCACTTTGCCTTCTCCGAAGACCACTATATGCGTATTGGAGACCTGTCAGAAGGTATAGCCCCACTCCCCAAATGGCAAAACTCCAACCGAAAATTCGTGCAATTCGCCCAAAACCACTCTCTCCACCCAAAAGAAGAAGTGGAAAGGCGTAGAGGAGGTTGAAAGTCGCCGCTTTACCCAAATAGGTAACAGGCAAGAGCCCTCTTTTTTGGCGCTTCATTACAAGAAGTACCCCTGCCAAAGCGAAATCACGCGCTACCAGAATTCCAACAATAACCCAGGAGATGACCTGCTTATCGGCAAGGGCAAAGAGCGTCGAAATAATATAGAGCCGATCAATTGCGGGATCGAGTGCAGCCCCGAGCGCCGATTCTTGATGGAGCAGTCGAGCGAGCTTTCCATCAAGGTAATCGGTTACTGCTCCGAAGGCGAGAATTGCGAAAGCAACACCAGGGCGATCCAGTGAGAGATAGACCCACAAAAAGAGTGGGACTCCAAGAGCGCGTAGCCCCGTAATTCCGTTGGGAATCGTCCATATTCGCACAGACATACCTGGCCTTAGTCGCGTTCCTTGACCTTGACTACCACTTCAACCGGCGTGCCAGGGAAACCGAACTCTTCGCGAAGTCGTCGTTCAATAAATCGACGATATGACGGTTCCACCCAATCACTCGCGAAAACAACGAATTTTGGAGGTGAGATCGCTGCCTGTGTAGCAAAGCGAATCTTCGGTTGCTTGCCCGAGCGAACGGGAGGTGGTGTGGCTGCGATGAGAGCACCCAAGAAAGCGTTGAGTTTGGAGGTAGGAACTCGCTTCTCCCATGAATGAAGTGCAGTACGAAGGGCTGGAGCGAGTCGATCGCGGTGCCAGCCGGTACGGGCAGAAAGATTTACACGTTGCGCCCATGGATAGCGTTCGAGCTGTCGCTCCATCTCTTTATCCAATTGATTCTGTCGATCCTCATCGACCATATCCCACTTATTCATGACGATCACAAGCGCGCGCCCGGCTTCTTCAGCCATCGTAACGATACGAATATCTTGCTCTGTGAGCGGCTCGGAAGCATCGAGAACAATCACCGCAACTTCTGCTCTATCGAGTGCAATTGCAGTACGAAGTGACGCGTAATAATCCGTGCCAGAAGCTTGACTAAAACGCTTACGAATTCCTGCAGTGTCAATGAATCTCCACGTTTGGCCTGCGATTTCAATCAATTCATCGACTGGATCCCGTGTTGTGCCTTCAGCGTCATCGACGATTACTCGTGATTCGCCAGCGAGGACATTGAGAAGACTAGATTTTCCCACGTTCGGACGGCCAATAATTGCAACGCGTCTAAAGCCATCGTCTGGTTGTTCAGATCCGACCTCAGGAAGTTCGCGAACAAGCAGATCAAGCAGATCTCCAGAGCCGCGACCGTGAAGAGCCGAAACGAAGTGTGGCTCCCCTAGTCCCAAGTTCCAAAGCGCATGTGCATCGAGTTCCTCAACTGGTCCATCGACTTTATTAGCAACGAGGAAAACTTTCTTCCCACTTTTGCGAAGAAGATCAACTAGCGCTGAATCTTCATCAAGCGCCCCCACTTGAGCATCAACGACAAACATAACGAGGTCGGCTTCTCGAATCGCCATCTCAGATCCGGATGTGATCTTCTCTGAAATTCCTTCCGGGCTTACTTCCCACCCGCCAGTATCAATTACTAAAAATGTTCGGCCATTCCATTCCGCTTCGTACTTCACTCGATCGCGCGTCACTCCAGGACGATCTTCAACGATCGCTTCGCGGCGACCAATAATGCGATTGACGAGCGTAGATTTACCAACATTTGGCCGGCCAATGATTGCCACAGTTGGCAAGCCCAATAGCGAACGTCGCTTCAACCATTCCCAGATAATTTCCACAACTTCATCTAAATCAAGCAAGGTGGAATCCAACTCCAATGCATCGGAAGCTGGTCGAAGTGGCGAAACCGCACGAGTGGAATCAATCCGATCGCGGGAATCTAATGAGGCAGCTACATCGTCAACGATTTGATCACCTGATAGTTCAGCTTCTCGTCGCAACGCGCGTGCCTGCAAATCAGCGTAAAGAAAGACTTTCAAATCTGCTTCAGGTGCGACGACTGTACCGATGTCGCGACCTTCTACGACGATTCCTCCCACGGCCTCATCGATGAAACGGCGTTGTAAATCGACCAAATATGAACGAAGCTCTGGCAATGCAGCAAATTGCGAAACGTTATCGGTGACACGTGCACTTCGAATATCAGTCGTTATGTCGACATCTCCACAAAAAATTCGTGGATCCGCTGCATCACCGTTAAATGAAATCTCATTATTTTTGATCGCAGCGATAATCTCCCACGCTTCGGTGACATTTTCACGAAGTGCGAGATAAGTAGCAGCTCTGTACAGCGCGCCGGTATCGAGATATCCCCAGGAAGCTCGCAAAGCGAGTGCTTTAGCAGTACTGGATTTACCAGAACCGCTCGGGCCATCGATGGCCACGACTATTGCTGACATAAGAGAACCTTACTGTTAAGAGGAATGTGGATACTGCGCTCGTATTACTTGTAATCACTTACGTGGTGTGTGTGCGCTCCAACCACTCTTTACTAGATGCTCATGCAATCGCGAAGCATCATCGGCGCTAAGGGCAAGGGTGACGAGACCACTCTCCTGGCCAGGGCTGTGTTCGATAGAAAGATCTTCCACATTCACATTTATCTCACTGCACGCAGAAAAGATTTTGAGGAGTTGACCTGGTTTATCTTCGATCACGATCGGTAAATAGGTGTAATCGCGACTTTTTGCGCCATGCTTTCCAGGAATTCGCGCCACTCCGGCATTTCCATCGCGAAGGAATGTTGTTATCGCGTCCTTGTCACCGTCACGCAGAGCCATCGCCAACAGATCAAGCGTCGAGGTGAGTTCTGAAACTTTAGGGAGGATTTCATTTCGATTGTGAAGGAATAACTCGCTCCACAACGCCGCATCTGAGGCCGCTAACCGAGAAACATCACGTAGACCCTGGCCAGCTAAGGAAAGAGCGTTTTCAGGGGTTGTGAGTAACGATCCACCCATAAGGGTGCTGAGCAGCTGTGGCATATGGGAGATCGCGGCAATCGCTGCGTCATGATCCTGCGCCGACATTTGATAAGCAGTTGCACCTAGCTCGGCAATCAATTCGTGGACAGAATCAATGATCTCTGGCGCGGTGGCTGACGTCGGGACCACTATCCAAGCTCTTCCTTCAAAAAGGTCAGCTCGCGCACTTTCTGGTCCACTCTTCTCGCGGCCTGCCATCGGGTGCGTGGCACAAAATTGTTGACTGATCTCCATAAATTTCTCAACTTGAGGTACAAGATCAGACTTGAGGCCACTGATATCTATAAATGTTGAGTGTGGAGAACGATCGAATTCGGCCAAAAGTGCCGAAAGTGTAGCCGTAGGAGGTGTTGCAATAACAATGAGATCAGGCTGGGCGCTCTCCCCTGCACTTCTAATGAGATCGGATGCCAGCGCTTGATTGGATGCATCAATATCACTTACTTCGACCGACACGCCTCGAGCTGAAAGGGCGAGAGCAATAGAAGTCCCGATCAAGCCACTCCCGACAACACGTGCGCTCTGGAATTTCATCGAACAATATCCGGGCGTAGGGCAACCGCGCCGCGAAGGTATTGGTGCTTCATCTCCGATTGCTTCCGCGAAGTATTTACGTGAATAAGGGTACGTATGGTGAGGGGTAATGCGCCGGGAACATCCATCTCCTGGGCACATAAGAGCGGAACATTGCCCAGAATTTCAGGTTTCAGTACGCGCGCAGCCGTCGCTGGGAATTGACTATGAATGTCGGGTGTTGAGGTGAAGATGATCGAAACGATCTCCTCGAGGTCAAGGGAATTGGCCGCGATCATCGCCTCAAGGAGTTCGACGACAGCCTCACCCATTTCGGCTGAGGAATCTGCCGACAAGGTAGTCGCCCCACGGATAGCTCGAACGCTCATGATCAAAGGGTACCTTCCGCCTGCAATATGAGGAATGTTATTAAAGCGTTTCGTAGGCTTCTATATTTGTTGACTAAACGATCTTTAAGAATGTCGACATGATTTGGAAGGCTCGATCGTCCTGATACATAAAATCGACTTAATGATTTTGACAGAGGATATGAGCGCAAATTTATCGACAAATAGACTGAATTGGCGATCAAAAAATATCGATAAAACCTTATAGATGCTTTCAACATTTTTATTTATCGCTTTAAATCTAAAACAGTAAATAGGTTATTAATCT
>CAIQXR010000303.1 GCA_903875815.1 uncultured Actinomycetes bacterium | reverse complement strand
CGTCACTGTTCCATGCAACGATGGCTTCCAAATACATGAGGCAATTCCAGCCGAAGCAGCGAAGTTCTTGCAGCCAGGAATGGGCTTTCCTTGTGCGTAAAAAGTGATGCGACCATCTGCTGGCATTGTGACTCGAAGGGTGGTGGCTTTGCGGTAGATCGAGCCAGTGCCACCAGTAAGAATGGATGGCGTAGCAGCAACAGCCACAATGATTCCAGGGCCACTAGCGGCCGCTGTACAGACTGCATCTACCCATTGAATAGCAGTATTTCCAATATCGTCTTTCGTTACCGCAGTTGTCACTGCATCGCCAAGGCCGCTCCAGGTTCCAGGGTTCGACGCACCATAGTTCACCGTAAAAGCAGATCCTGAGGCAGAAACTACCTGCGCATTACTCTTGTTATATCCAGAGACCAAAGCAGATTTAATCGTGATGGTGTCACCTGGCACAAAGTTATTGTTCGCCGTAAAGGTCACATTAGGGTTTGAGTATGTAGCTGCGGTAATGACGGCATAGGTTGGAATATAAGTTGTTGGCGTCATCAGGAATTGAGTATTCGCGACGTTGGTGAGCGTATTTGTCATCGTGACGGTATCGGTCATGGAATAGACATTGGTTGAAACGATTCGGGCGTACTGAACTGACCCTTGGAATCCCCCACCGTGTCCGTAATAGCCGCCGATTTGCGAAAAGGCTTGGGCCGCTCCATGCGCCTGCGATGCGTAGAGATAGTTCGATGCATTCGAAGTCGCGTTGGTAGTCATTGCCACGCCATTCACCCAAGCGCGAGTAATTCCACCAGAACTTTGGATTGCTAAGTGATAGCTAGTACCTCGAATAAATGCCGCTTGGCTCTGCAAATAGAACGGAACAGTGCCACTGCCATAGTCGATGTCGATACGTTTGAAGAGCGCTCCGCCCAGAAGAAAGGCATTGAGTGCGCCGGCCGTGCCACCGATAATTCCTTGATCAACCGATGCGCTGGCGTTCGCGCTGAGGGAAAAAATCACATCTACAGTTGTGGTTGCAGTGGGGCTGATGGAAGAAGTTGGCATCGTTAGCCAACCGCATGCAGAATCTTGAGTCGTTGTGCTCGATCCTAAAACCGTGTTTGCAATCAGAACGTTTGCGCTGGCACCTGAGCTACCTAATACAGAGCAGGCAACGACAACGAGAAAGAACTTAATGCGCGAACTCATGGATCCCCATTAGAAAAGTAAGGGATACCCCCTCGCGTAGTCGGAACTCTACCTGTGAAGCTCGCCCCTAAATAGATGAATTTATGGACTCCAAGTATGTTCATTGGGGCGTTTGAGCGACATGGCTTGGGTGAAGCAATAAACTCTGCGAAATCTGCCAGCATTTCAATCCAAGGAGCTATAAATGACCGATGCCAATTGGTGGCGCCAAGCCGCGATTTATCAGATCTATCCCCGCTCCTTCAAGGATTCCAATGGCGATGGCCTGGGCGATATCAACGGCATCACATCAAAAGTCGAGTACCTCAAATCATTGAGCCTAGACGCAGTCTGGCTAAGTCCCTTCTATCCATCGGAATTAGCTGATGGTGGATATGACGTTGCGGACTATCGCAATGTCGATCCAAAGTTAGGCTCACTTAAAGATTTCGACAAGATGCTCAAGGCGCTCCATAAAGCTGGCATCAACGTTTTCGTCGATATTGTTCCGAATCACTCATCCGACCATCACATCTGGTTTAAAGAGGCCCTCGCCTCTAAGCCAGGATCTAAAGAACGCGATCGCTATATCTTCCGCGATGGCAAAGGCAAGAATGGCGAACTGCCACCTAATGACTGGGTGTCGCACTTTGCGCCATCGGCATGGACCCGCACCAACAATCCTGATGGAACTCCGGGTCAGTGGTACCTGCATCTCTTTGCACCAGAACAGCCAGACTTTAATTGGGATAACCGCGAAGTTCAACTCGACTTCATTAAGACTCTGAAGTTCTGGTCTGATCGCGGCGTCGATGGCTTCCGCATCGATGTAGCTCACGCACTCAAAAAGGATATGAAGCGCATCAACTCTTCCTACCCTGGCATCGACTCCTTCAAAGTCGGTACCAAGGGCACCGATATTCTCTTCGATCGCAATGACGTTCACGAGATCTACCGCGAATGGCGCAAGCTCTTTAATCAATATAACCCACCTCGCGTGGCAGTGGCTGAGGCCTATGTTGTTGCCTCGCGCCGAATGCTTTATGCGCGTCCCGATGAACTCGGACAGGCTTTCAACTTCGATATGTTGAACTTGGATTTCAAAGCAGCGCCATTTAAAAAGACCATTGATGAGAACTTGAAGCTCGCCAAGGGCATGGGTTCTTCATCTACCTGGGTTCTTAACAATCACGACCGAGTTCGTACCGCCACCAAGTACGGCCTACCTGATGGAACTGATCTCAATCAGTGGTTGCTCTCCGATGGAAAATCGAAGAAGCTCGATATCGAACTTGGATTACAGCGCCATCGCGCAGCGATCTTGATGTTGATGGGCCTTCCTGGCTGCACCTATATCTATCAAGGCGAAGAGCTTGGCTTGCGCGAAGTCGAAGATTTAAAGCACGAAGATCTGCAAGACCCTAACTGGGCACGCAATATCGTCGTCAAGAAGCAACCGGTCTTCTTTAAGAAGGAGCGCAAGACGATCCAAGGCGTCGCCGTTATTCACACTGAAAAGGGCCGCGATGGATGCCGTGTTCCACTTCCGTGGACCAAGAACGGTAGCTCCTTCGGTTTTGGTACCGGAATTGCACACTTGCCGCAACCAAACTGGTTTGGCGAGCACTCGGTAGAAGTGGAAGCAAAGAAGAAAGACTCCACTTTGGCGATGTACAAGACGGCGCTGAAGCTTCGCAAGAAGTTACAGACAGCGGAAGAGCTCGAGTGGGTTAAGACAACGAGTGCAGAAGTTGTTCACTATCGTCGCCCGAATGGTTGGACATCTATCACTAACTTCCGCGGCGCTGACTACAAACTGCCAGAGGGCGAAATTCTCTGCACCAGCGGACCACTCAAGCCTGGCCGCAAATTGCCTAAGGCAACAACAGTCTGGATGATGATCAAGTAGTTCTGTAATTTGCTAGTACTAATTAGCCATGGTGTGGAAAGATCGCACCATGGCTAATTTTCCAAGTGATTTCCGATGGGGCGCAGCAACAGCTGCTTATCAAATCGAAGGCGGTGCGCGCGAAGGCGGCCGCGGTTTAAGTATCTGGGACACCTTCAGTCACACACCTGGCAAGACTGCAAATGGTGATACCGGTGATGTTGCTTGCGATCACTTCCACTTGTGGGAATCTGATATCGCAATGATGAAAGGCCTTGGCCTCAAGCACTATCGCATGTCACTCTCATGGTCGCGCCTCTTTCCCAATGGCGATGGCGTTCGCAATGAAGAGGGATTTAAGTTCTACGACAACTTAATCAATGGCCTCATCGCAGCTGGGATTCAGCCACTCGTCACCTTGTATCACTGGGATCTCCCACAAGCACTGCAGGAAAAGGGTGGCTGGGAGAACCGAGAGATTGTCGATGACTTTGGAAAATATGCCGCCGCGGTAGCGGAACACTTTGGCGATCGAGTGAAGAACTTCTCCCCTATTAACGAACCGTGGTGTGTAGCGTGGCTTGGCTATGGAATTGGCGTCTTTGCGCCAGGTTTTAGAGATCGCGCGAAAGCATTTCGCGTAGCCCATCACACTGTGATGGCACATGCCACTTCTGTGAAGGTAATGAAAGAGGTGCGCTCCGATCTGAAGATTGGACCAGTTATTAACCAATCAAATTATGTTCCCGATGATCTCAACAATCCTGAGTTAGTTCACGCTGCCGATGTCATGGATGCCCAAGGAAATCGTTGGTGGACCGATGCCTTCTTCCACGGCAAATATCCAGAAGTACTCATCAAAGAATTCGGTTCTGAAGTCACCGATGCCATCTTGCCGGGCGATATGGAACTTGCTTCAATCAAGAATGATTTTGTTGGTCTCAACTTCTACAACGACCAACGCATTGGCATTGCCGAGCCAGACGCTGAAGGTTGGTATGACATCTCTGCACTCTTTGGATTGAAAATTAATACCAAGCATGAAGGCGAACTCACCGATATGGGATGGCCAATTACTCCACATGGCCTGAAAAATCTCTTGCTTCGCTGGAAGCGCGAACTCGGCGAGCGCTGCCCCGATTTCTACATTACCGAAAATGGCTGTGCCTATCCCGAGCAACCTGATGCAGACGGAAATGTGAAAGATGATCGCCGCATCTCCTATTTAAATAAGCATCTCAATGCAGTGTCAGAAGCAATTGCTGAAGGTGCGCCAGTGAAGGGCTATTACCAATGGTCGCTCATGGACAACTACGAATGGGCGATGGGATATGAGAAGCGCTTTGGCATGGTCCATGTCGACTACGCCACCCAAAAGCGGACCCTCAAAGACTCAGCGAAGTGGTACTCGCAGGTGATCGCCTCAAACGGGGCTACGGTCACTGGCCACTAGCCACTAGCCACTGGCCACTAGCCTCCATCCAGAGTTTTGCCCCCAGTCCCTCCGGCTGGGGGCTTTTTTTGCGCTCACTCTCAGCCTTGAACGGGGTCACAATTACCGCCCCCGCCAACGCCAGAATCGTTATCAGCCTGTTATCTAATTTCCCCATTTTCCCTTGCGTCCAGCCCCTTGAACGCGAAGAATTCGACTTACTGGTGGGGATCAAATTCCATGGGGAATTTGGGCCACCGACACCCTCTGAAAGAAAAGGTCACATGAAAAAGACTTTGAAGCTCACAGTGGTTGCAGGAGTTGTTGCACTTGCTGCAACAGTTCTCTCAACAACAGGTGCTACAGCAGCTGCTCCAAACTGCGCTGATTTCAAGCAGTTCGGTTCATTTGCTAACCACCCAACAGTGAAGGTATTCGCAGGTATCCGCGATCCTGAAGCAACAGTTATGACAGGTGTCTTCGCACACTTCACAGCTTGCACAGGTATCAAGATTGCTTACGAAGGTACCGACCAGTTCGAAACCCTTCTTCCTGTTCGCGTTAAGGGCGGAAACGCACCTGATATCGCAATCATCCCTCAGCCAGGTCTTGTTGCAACAATGGTTGCAACCGGTAAGGCTGTTCCAGTAACCGCAAAGGTTCTCTCAAACATTGACAAGTACTACAACCCAGCTTGGAAGACATTCACCACCGTTGGTGGCAAGGTCTACGGTTCACCTTTCGGTGCATCATCTAAGTCACTCGTTTGGTACTCACCTGCACAGTTCACCAAGCTTGGTGTAAAGATCCCAACAACTTGGGATGAAATGACAGCTGTTGCAGCGAAGTTCAAGGCTGCAGGCGTAACACCATGGTGTGCCGGTATTGAATCAGGCGCAGCAACAGGTTGGCCAGCAACTGACTGGACAGAAGAGCTCGTACTTCGCGATCTCGGTCCAGATCTTTACAACCAGTGGTGGCAGGGCAAGCTCAAGTTCTCATCACCTCAGATCCTCGGTGAACTCAACAAGCTTTCAGCTTGGTTGGGAACAAAGGATCAGGTCGGAGATCTTCAGTCTGTAGCAACACGTAAGTTCCAGGATGCAGGCGTACCAGGACTCAAGGACGGAACATGCGGCATGCTTCAGCAGGCTTCGTTCTACTCCTCAATGTTCCCAGCAGGTACCACATTCGGTCCTTCCGGCGATGCAAACGCTTTCTACCTCCCACCAACCAACACCAAGTTTGGTAAGCCAATCGAAGGTGCTGGCGAGTTCCCAGTTGCATTCTCAAAGAAGCCAGAAGTAGGCGCAGTCCAGGATTACTTCTCTTCACCTGTTTATGCAACAGAGCGCGCAAAGCTCGGTGGTTGGACATCAGCTAACAATGGTGTTCCACTATCTGCTTACACAGATCCAGTCCTCAAGGTCGTAGCACAGTCACTCCAGGCTAAGTCTGGTGCGATCGTGTTCGATGCTTCTGACTTGATGCCAACAGCTGTAAACGGTGCTTTCTGGAAGGAAATCACTAAGTACTTCGCTGAAGGTAAGTCAATGAAGGACGTTGCAGCGGCTATCGACACAAACTGGTAATCCAGTTTCTGCAGATAACTAGCAACAACTAGTAGTAAAGAAGCCGGGGTCTACCTATTGGGTAGGCCCCGGTTTTCATATTAGAATCAGGTATTGCTTTACCGCTCCACAATTTTTTGCTTCACGAATTGCCCATATTGAATTGCCCCAATATTGATTGTTAAGAGAAAGTAGGCCAACTCCGTGGTTACTTGGTCGAGTTTATTTAGTAGCTCGTGGCCCAAGATTCTGCAGATCATCACCGTACTTGCCATCTTCTTTGGCTTTTATGGAATCGCATTCGCAGCAGGCGCCCGCATTAAAGGTAAGAAGCAGAATTGGCTCGCGCTAACTCTCTTCCTAGTACCAGCACTTATCCTCGTCATCACTGGCCTCGGCGTCCCAGCCGTACAAACTTTCATCGAATCTTTTAAGAACGCTGACTCTTCCAAGTGGGTTGGTCTTCAGAACTACACACTCGCATTCAAAGATCCAGAAATTCGCCTCTCCTTTATTAACACCATCGCCTGGGTTGCGATCTGCCCAGTCATCGTTACTGCATTGGGATTAACTCTTGCGACCATGCTCAACAAGATGAAGCGTGAAGCAATCGCTAAGACTCTCATCTTTATGCCGATGGCGATCTCCTTCGTCGGTGGATCATTGATCTGGAACTTGATGTACTCCTTCCAAGAGCAGAACCGACCACAGACCGGTCTCGTCGGTCAGCTCGCGATCTGGCTCCACCTCCCCGTCAAGCACGTTCTCCTCTGGTCACCATGGAACAACCTCTTCTTGATGGTCGTCTATATCTGGGGCTTCACCGGCTTCACAATGGTTATTTTGTCTGCAGCAATCAAGGGAATTCCGGCCGATATTGAAGAAGCTGCTTCACTGGATGGCG
>CAIQXR010000302.1 GCA_903875815.1 uncultured Actinomycetes bacterium | reverse complement strand
GCTACGCAGAACTTGGATCATGATCGCAAAAAGCAACGGCTCCTTGATCCATCGGATCCCTTCCTGATTGAGATTGGAATCTCGGATAAGAACGGCGTAGTCAAACCCTCGCGCCAAGATAAATTCATGCAAGTGGAAGAATTCCTACGTTTACTGACTCCAACGCTTTCGGCAGCTTTAGAGGCTGGACATATCGCCACTCCTAGTGACCAAGCACCACTGCACATTGTCGATCTCGGCTGCGGCCATGCCTACCTGACTTTTGCTGCTCATCAATATCTTCGCAATGAAGGCATGAACATTCATGTCGTCGGCATCGATGTTCGTGAAGATTCCCGCAAGCGCAATGCTGAAATTGCTGAGCGCCTCAATATCTCCGAGACGATTGAATTCCGAGCAGAAGAGATTGCAGCTACAAAGAAGAGCGATGTTAACGTCGCTATTGCATTGCATGCCTGCGATACCGCGACCGATGACGCGTTGGCCTGGGCGGTAAAGAATGGCGCCGAACTCATTTTGGCAGCGCCATGTTGCCATCACGATATGCAGGCCCAGCTAACCGATATCCCAGAGCCGTGGTCGCTGGTGACTCGTCAAGGAATTCTTAAAGAACGGTTAGTGGACATCATGACCGATGCCATTCGGACTCAGATTCTGAGAATTCTTGGATATCGCGTGGAAGCAATTGAATTCGTTGGGGGAGAGCACACGCCCCGCAATTTGATGATTCGCGCAGTAAAGACCGGAGCGGAGGTATCTCAGGAAGAGATTGATCGCTACACCTCTCTTCTTGCGATGTGGAAAGTCACTCCCGCTCTCGCTACCCGCTTATCGGCCGAACTCTCGGCCGCAGGGGTTCGTTAATCCAGCCATCTATACTTGGCGCATGTTGATGACCAAGCTGAAAGAAAATCGCCTCGTCCTACTCACCGGCGGGCTATTTATTCTCCTTGCATCCAGCCATATTCCTACCTTTATCTACCGCCACGCTTTCGATAAGAACACACCCGTTCACTTAGTTCTGCTCTCACTCATGGCTGCGCTCTTTGCGGTCTACATCTTGCTTCGACCAGAGAAGTTTGCGATTGGGGGAAAGGCCATCTGGCTGGTCTGGTTTGTCTTTATCGCTGAAGTCGCATCCGCGCTCTTGAGTTCATCGCCTATCGCATCTTTTGTTGGAGAGACTGGGCGGTACGTTGGCGTGCTCTCTCTCATCTGCCTGCTGCTGGTATCTACCTTCCATGCACAATTTAATTGGGAGCAGATGCGCAAGTTACTCTGGCTTTATCTCATTGGTGCCGAACTTCTCGCCCTTTATGGAATTCTCCAATATTTCAAAGTTCTCGCCTTTCCAGGTGATGTGGGAATTGTGGCAACGCTGGGCAATCTCGATTTCTATGGCGCTTTCGTGGGCACGGCCCTCCCGATTCTCTTTATTCTTGGAATTAATTCCACCCGGCGCGAAAAAGTATTTATCGGTATCTCTGCCGCAATAAGTACTTACGGTCTCTATCTGGCAGGCCGTCGACAGTCCTTTGTTGATGTTGCGCTCTTGATTATTTCACTTGTCATTTTCCTCTTCCGTAAGCGAATTCCCCGTCGACAACTTTCGCAAAATGCACGAACTGCTTATCTCACTATTGGCTTCTTTATTTGGATCGAAGGCATTTTCCTCATGCCTTTCTTTGGAAGCTTTGTCCCAGTACTAGGTAATGATGTTCAGGTAAAGATCCGCAGCGACTTCTGGGTTGCAGCGCTCAACCAATTCTTTAGTCATCCACTCTTCGGTGTTGGCCCTGATCAATATGGAAATTACTACGAGCGTTATCGCACCTTTGGCTCGGTAGAGAACTACGCAAACGTCATCGCTAATGATGCGCACGGCGCTAACGTGCAAACTCTTGCCACCACAGGTATCGCAGGAACACTTGCCTTTGCATTACTTATTGCACTATTGCTGCGCTCACTAATTATTCTCTGGGATCGTAATCCACGTCTACGTAAAATTTACTTTGCCTATGGCGTTTACTTCTTTGTCTTTCTCACTAACTCTGCAGTTAGTCCGATCACTCTCCCCAACAAATATCTCTTCTGGGCACTTTCGGGCTTTATCGTGGGTTCTGCCTATCGAGGACTTTTTGGCTTTAGTTACGGGCCAGATGCAACCGAAGAAGAAAAGGCTGAAGAGATCGCGGCCGAAGAGAGTGAGCGCATTCGCACCTCCCGCGCACTTCGCATATTTGCTGGACTCAGCGCAGCGTTGATTCTCTTTATTGCAGCCAATTTCTCGATGGCCGCAATTTCCTTTATGTCTGCCAACGAAAAGTCGGTCGCAAATCCCAAAGCGACAATTCATTACATTCCATCAAGTTATCTGCCATGTATCGGCTATTGGGATAACACAGCGGCTATGGTTCAAAACCAGGGCAACCAAGGTCTATTTGATGCTGCAGTGGCCGAACTTCAAGCGCATCCACGGTGCATTAATGCCCGGTTAGTGCTCTTGCAGATTTATTGGGTGAATAACGATATGAAGGGCGTGGGGGAGCAAGTAAAAGCTCTGGAAGAGATGGCTCCCTACCGACTCGATTTCCTTAAAATGGCAGCAAATTACGCCGCCCGAGTAGGCGATAACGCTTTGGCTCACGCGGTATATGTTCAAATGCAGAAAGTCGGCTTCATCACCGTAATCCATACGGGAAAGTCGGCCACATCCTCGGCCGTGACCAAGTAGTAATAGATAGGTATATTTGAGACATGTATTTCGAGCGACTTAAGGAGCGATATCGCGATCTCATGGATCGCCAATCGCGCATGGGTCGACTCGCTATTCGTATCTCATTCCTTGCTCTCATTGCGCTCTTTTTATCGACCGTAGTGCCAACAATGGCGCAAGATTTGGGTAACACTCCGGCCGCCCAAACTGATCCTGCGGCGCCCACTGGTCCTACCGATCCAGCTTCGCCGGTGGATTCATCGACTATGGCAGTACCTACAGATTCCGCATCTCCAACTCCAACAAGTTC
>CAIQXR010000301.1 GCA_903875815.1 uncultured Actinomycetes bacterium | reverse complement strand
CTACGACACCATGACGCGCCAGCTTCAGCCCCTGCCCAACGATTCTGATCGCGCCATCACGATTTATTGCTGCGGCCCTACGGTTTATCGCGATGCGCACGTGGGAAATTTTCGCACCTTCCTGCTTTCGGATTTAGTAGTGCGTACCCTCCACTTATTTGGCCAACGGACTCAGGTTGTGCAAAACATTACCGATGTCGGACATATGGCCGAGGATCTGGACGGCCGAGAAAATGGCGAAGATAAATTACTGACTCAAGCGAAGAGCGAATCAAAAGATCCATTTGATGTAGCCCGCGAATATGAGGCACGATTCCATCAAGATTTAGCTCGGCTAGCCATCACGCCGGCAGATAAATATCCACGGGCCAGTGAATCCATTGACTTGATGCAAAACTTCATTGCTGCCTTGATCAAAACCGGAAGTGCATATGCCGGTAGCGATGGCAGCGTCTACTTCGCCGCTAATACTTTTCCTTCGTACGGCGCACTGAGCGGCAATCGACTCGATGCGCTTAAACCTGGCCATCGTTATGAATACATAGAAGATGGTGCAAAGAAATTCCACGCCGACTGGGCGCTCTGGAAGAGCGCAGGCAATCGCACCCAAATGATTTGGGATTCGCCATGGGGCGCGGGCTTCCCAGGCTGGCATATTGAGTGCAGTGCAATGTCGTTAGAGTTCCTAGGAAATCACGTTGACTTACATATCGGTGGCATTGATCTCCGCTTCCCTCATCACGAAGATGAGCGTGCGCAATCCAACTCCTTTACCGGAACGGAAGTAGTTTCGCATTGGCTCCATGGTGAACATCTGCTCTTTGAAGGGCGAAAGATGTCGAAGAGTGCTGGCAATGTTCTCCTCGTTGGAGACTTGATTGACCGTGGCTTTGATCCGCTGGTCCTACGCCTTGCCCTCATGGAAAATCGCTATCGGGCGCAGATGGATCTCACGTGGAAGAGTATTGAAGCTGCCTCGAGCACACTCAGCCGCTGGCGTAAACGTTTTAGTGAATGGAAGAGCGCTGCAACTCCTGACGCCATTGATAGTGAAGTGCTCGAGATCCTTGCTCGAGATTTAGATACACCTCGCCTTCTCATCTACTTGCGCGATGTTGAACGCAACCCCGATCTCGCCGATGGCGCAAAATACGCAGCCTTTGCTACTGCCGACCAGGTTCTTGCCCTTGATTTTTCCCGGGAAGAGATTGTGGAACTTGATGCCGAGTCGCAATCACTCCTTGACCAACGGGTAGCAGCTCGAGCGGCAAAAGATTTTGCCACCAGCGATCGACTTCGTGACGAACTTGCCGAACGCGGCATCGCCGTGCGAGATGGTGCCGACGGTCAGAGCTTTGACTTAACGGAGCTCTTCCATTCGCGGCGAAATACCAAATAGATCAATAATCCAGTACTTGCGACGGTATAAAAGTCGCCCATCTGATTGCCGTAAACCAACAATTCATAGCTCGCGCCATGGGTGCTCGCTTTAATCAATATCGCCATAGCGGCCAGAGATGCGATGCCTTTAATCCACCGTGAATGATAAGCCTTGCCCAAAAGTGAAAAAGTGGTAAAGAGAATCATGAGTGAAAGTAGTGCGCCCCATGGCTTTGCAGCATTATGGAGTGCTACTCCCGCAAAACCCGAGAGCGTTCCGGCTGCGATCGCAATAAGGATGGCTTGCGCCCGAGTCCACATTTAACGCAGACCTGCAAAGAGATCGGTCTCGCGACCATCAGTGTCGAAAGGCGCAGATTTCTCGCCTTTCACTAATGAGTAATACTCAAATCCCCAGACTTGGTTACCGAGATTGTTAGAAAGTGCGAAGAAGGGGCCATCGAGGGCGATCTGGGTGGGATGCGCCGCCATCGCTGCCATCTTTGCTTCAACAAAAGGCGTGCCATCTACGCAAGCAGTGACGAGCGCATCATCTTTAGCGAATGGAAGATCATCAACGTTATCGACTCCCATAAAATCTGAGCCGATCGCTTTCATCTTATCGATGCCTTCTTGGATCACAGATTTCGGCATCGCATTCCAATAAATCTTTGATATCTCCCAAGCAGCGCCAGCCGCATCGCCATAACTGGAATCGGCAGCAAGTTCTGCAGCACGCATTGCCACGCGGTGCGCTTGGATGTGATCAGGGTGACCGTATCCCCCGATTTCATCATAGGTAATAAGTACTTGTGGTTTTACTTCACGAATGATGGAAACGAGATAACTTGCCGCGGTATCTAGATCTGCTTGCCAAAAAACATCGGGGCGATTATTTGGTTCGGTGCCCATCATTCCGCTATCGCGCCATTTCATTGCTGGCGCTCCAAGGAATCGATGATCGATTACGCCGAGCGCCTTCATTGCATTAGCCAATTCGATTTCACGGTGTGGACCAAGTTGGTCATCGTGGCTGGCCGCTAAGTGGGCGAGTTCGGGAACCAAGACTTCGCCTTCTTCGCCACGGGTGCAAGTAACCAAAGTCACGCCAACTCCGTCGGCGACAAACTTCGACATGGTTGCGCCATTGTTGATCGTCTCATCATCGGGGTGGGCATGAACGAGAAGGGCGCGCAATGCCGGCGCTGTTGTTGTGAACATTATGCCAGCCTAACAAATGCCCTTAGGATTAGCCCCGTGAGTAACGAACGCGCCACCACTGCCACTGCTGCTGCCAACTCCTCTAATAAGGGGCGTCTGCCTCGCGATGAGCGCCGCGCTCAACTTCTCGCCGCCGCTCTCGAAGTCTTTACGGCCGCTGGCTATCACGCAGCTGCGATGGATGAGATTGCCGATCGTGCCCAGGTTAGTAAGCCCGTTCTCTATCAGCACTTTCCATCAAAGCTAGATCTCTATCTCGCAGTTCTCGACCTCCATATCGATTCACTCGTCTTTGAACTTCAGAAGGCGATCTCCGGCACTAAGGAGAATGCATCTCGCGTGGAAGCAACTGTCGATGCTTACTTCGGATTTATCAATCGCGAAGGCGAAGCTTTCCGTCTCCTCTTTGAGAGCGATATGAGCGTTGAGCCACAAGTGCGCGAGCGTCTCCACCGTATGACCTATGACAACGCGGCAGCGCTGAGCGCCGTAATCTCCCTCGATACTGGCCTCGCTAAAGAAGAGTCGATGATGCTCGCTGTGGGCCTCATTGGAACTGCTCAACATTCAGCGCGACACTGGCTCGAACGAGATGGCAAGATAGACCGTGAAAGCGCAGTGAAACTCGTCTCGAACCTTATGTGGCGAGGAATCTCCGGCTTTCCCAAGTCGAATTAATAACAAGTCGAACTAACGAGAAGGATCACCCATGATTGAAATTCGTATCGGAATCTCAGAATCCCCTACCGAACTCCATATCGAGTCTGATCTCTCTCAGGCGGAAGCAATCGCGGCAGTAAAAGCTGCGATCGAAAAGGGCGAGACACTTACTTTGACTGATGTGAAAGGCCGCCAGACACTCGTGCCACATGGCCGCATCTCATTTGTTGATGTTGGAACTGGCACCGATCGCAAAGTCGGCTTCGCTTCCAACTAATTGCTGATTGGCGTTTTGGCTAGCCGAGGTTGAAGAAGCCTTTAATCGCCTGAACGATCATCTCCACCGCGATGGCGGCGAGCAAGAGGCCAGCAATTCGTGCCACCAGTGTTACGCCTGCATCTTTGATTAGCGAGAGAACCTTGGTGGATGACATCAAAGTCAAGCCAATGACTGCATGCACAGCGATGATCGCTAGTGCCAACGAGAGCTTCATATTTGTTGTGTGTGCCCGCTGAACGTAAAGAATTGTGGTCACGATCGCGCCGGGACCCGCTAGTAGCGGAGTGCCGAGTGGAACAAGTGCAACGTTTCCGTCACTGCCGCCCTCACTAGTGGAATCTTTGCCGGTCAGAAGTTCGAGTGCGATAAGTAGGAGAAGTAACCCGCCTGCTCCTTGAAGAGCATTGATGGAGACATGTAAGTAATCCAAAATAATTTTGCCAAAGAGTGCAAAGACCACAATGACGGAGAGCGAGACGGCGGCACCTTGCCATGCCATGCGAACGCGTTCACGTGGTGTGCGACCACTGACGAGCGCCAAGAAGACTGGTGTGGCACCAGGTGGGTCGAGAATGACGAAGAGCGTCATAAATGCCTGAATGCCAAAAGTGACGGCTGAGATTGATGCAACGCTATTCATTTACGGATGACCCTTCGTTGATCAGTTCGCGCCTCTAATTTTTCCCATTGTTCTGGCTCGGTAGTGAACTCTGCCAACTGGTTGAGTTTACCCTCACCGTGATAATCGCTGGCGCCGGTATAAATAAGTCCGTATTCATTCACAATTGCCGTGAGAAGTTCCCGTTCTTCCACGCTCTGATCGCGATGAGAGACCTCGATGCCATCAAGTCCCGCTCGGACGAATGATTCAAAGCTGGTGGGTTTCACGATTTTTCCGCGCAAAGTGGCGTAAGGATGAGCGATGACTGCTACTCCCCCTGCTTGCTTTATTAACCCAATGACCTGTTCAGGAGTCGGTGAATAATGCGAGACATAATGAGCCGAGTTATTGTGAAGCAAGTCGGAGAAAGCCTCTTCCCGATCACGGACGATTCCTTTTGCAACTAAGGCATCGGCCAAATGTGGGCGACCGAGCGTTGCGCCCTCAGAGAGTTGTGCCAACACATCGCTCATCTCAATCTCGATACCAGCGGCTTGCATGCGAGCAATAATCTTCGCCATCCGACCTATTCGATTATTGCGCGTATTCGCCAGCACTTCCATCAGTGGTGCGTGATCTGGATCGAAGAGTAAACCCAACATGTGAACGCTGATTCCATCTTCGGTCTGGCAAGAGATCTCTGCCCCGGGGACCAAATCCATCCCCGGCCGAAGCGCGCGGGTGGCTTCATCCCATCCTGCGATCGTGTCGTGATCGGTTATTGCTAGCGTGGTGATACCCGCTGCCATCGCCTTATTGATCAGCATGGCTGGTGAATCTGTGCCATCGCTCACTGCCGAGTGAGTGTGTAAGTCAATCACGCAGTTACCTCGCCGGAAGCGCTCTTCTTCCCCGAGCGCAAAACAAAGACTGTGCAACCTAGGAGCAAGCCGAAGATTCCAGGAATGGTGCCAGCTGGTGGTTGTTGTCCTTGCCACCAATAAGCCAAGACTGCACTGACCGGCACTTCAAAGAAGACAATCAATGACACAACAGCCGGTGAGACGCGCTTGAGGGAGAGATTGAACATGGTGTGGCCCAGAATTTGGGCGCCCGCAATGAGTGCTAAGCAGAGCAACCACTGGCGAGCTGAGTAAGTGAAGATATGGAAATTAACGAGCAGTGCGATCGGTAGCGCAGTAAGTGCGCAGACCGAATAGCAGACTGATGTGTAAGTAGAAGTAGAAAGTTCTTTCTGAGCTTTAGCGCCAATCAACATGTACGCAGCAGCTAGTGCTGCGCCGACTAGGGCGCATAGATCACCCAGGAAAGATCGTGCAGAGATACGTAAATCAACCCCAGTAATCAGGAGTACCGAGAGGAAGGCGATGAACATTCCGCCCCAGGCACGACGGGCAATCTCCTCACCGCGATAACGCAAATAAATCGCGGTAAAAATAGGTTGGGTTGCTGTAATAGCGGTTCCCGCCGCGACGCTGGTCAGACGCATGGCCAAGAAGAAACCCATGAAGTGAAGGGCAAGTAAGACACCAGAGACGGCGGAAAGTTTCATTGCTGTGCGACCTGCTCCGGTTCGCCACTCCTTTTTGCGGAGTGCGAAGGGGAACATGACGAGTGCGCCACCGAGGTTGCGCCACATGATCAAGGTGGGAACCGGCATCCGGCTGAGTGAAATAACCGGGCCAGATGTACCAATACCTACTACGCCTAGGGCGAGAAAGAGAATGTCGCGACCACGCGGAAGGGTGGAGTGATGTGTTTGGCTCATAAATTATCGATTAGTGAAAAGAAAACCAGAGCATGCAGCCGATGCACGATGCAACGATCGTGATGATTACTCCGTAGACCCATTGCATCTTGGTGCTGGCCCGATATTCGCCCATCAGTTTTTGATCCCGCGAAATTCCGAACATATACATGAGAAGTGGAAGCAGCAGAACGGCATTGAGCACCTGGGTGATCACGAGAATCGCGAGCAATGTGCTGGAATGTCCACCGAAGACCATAACTATCAAAGCAGCGATAACGGTGATGATCGCAAACGTGGAATAGAAAAGCGGCGCTTCTTTTGGTTTATCGTCGAGCGCAGCTGGACGACCAGTGAGATCGCTGACGGAGTACGCAGTACTCAGCGGCAAGATTGATGCGGCGAGAAGAGCTGCGCCGATCAAGCCGATGGCAAAGAGATCTTTAGCGAAAGTTCCGGCAAGCGGCTTCAGCGCCGCAGCAGCCTGGCCCGCATCGGTGATTGCAATATTGTGGGAATGGAATGCGGCCGCGCAAGTAACGACGACGAAGAAGCCGATGATTCCGGTGAGGAATGAGCCAGTCCACACATCCACGCGAAGCAATTTGAGATCATCGCGAGTCAGACGCTTATCTACTGCGTAGGACTGAATGAAGGCCAGCCCCCATGGCGCAAGGGTTGTGCCGAGCGTTGCCGTAGCAATCAAAATCGCATCGTGATTAAAAGGCATAGTCGGCACGACCATCCCTTTGAAGGCGCTTCCCCAATTAGGGTGGGCTTGGAAACCTGCAATGACATAAGCAAGAAATACGCCCGAGAGGAGGAAGAAGACTTTCTCTACGCGTGCAAATGTTCCACGCAAAACTAGGAACGAGACGAGAAGCGCCGAACCAGGCACCGTGATGTAGTTCGGAATATTAAAGAGTTTTCCCGCTACTGCAATGCCAGCAAATTCTGCAGTCATCGTTCCGATATTGGCGATAATCAAGGCCGAAGCACTCATCACTCCCGACCGGGCACCGTATTTCTGGCGAACTAGTCCGATCAGGCCTTGGCGAGTAACCACGCCAATGCGGGCGCCCAGATCCTGGAAGATAATCAAAGCAACGGTGGAGATAACCAGCGTCCACAGGAGTTGATATCCATATTTCGCACCGAGTTGCGAATAGGTAGTAATACCCGCTGGATCATCATCCGAGAGGCCAGCGATAATTCCTGGACCCATAACCGCAAGAAATGCTGCAATTCTAATTTTTCGTGGTGAGGCGATGCTCGCGCTCTTCTTCTTTACATCGCTCACGTTAGCGCCCCACTTCTTGAGAAATACCTCGGGCTGGGGAATCTGAAGCCAAGGCATCCACTAAGTCATCGGCAAGAATTCGACCGACTGGCTTCTTCTTCTCATCAATAACGATGATCGATGAACCGCGGTTATTAGCGAACTCTTCAATAACATCCTTCAGCGGTGCATCTACGGCCACTGCAGTGGGGTAAGGCGGTCCGATTAATGTGGAGAGCAACGCCGTTGGCTTGGCCGCAATTAATTCAATAATTTGAATATGGTCGATCAATCGTCCGCGAGCATCCACCACTACGACGCCATCAGAGATATCGCGCTCCCGATGTTCCACCAGCAATTTGAGCGCCGATGCAACCGTATCCTCTTCGCGAGTAAGAAGTATGTGGGTAGTCATAATTCCGCCGGCAAGGGTTTCATCAAATGCCACGAGATTTCGCAGCTGCTTAGCGATCTTTGAATCCATCGAAGCAAAGATGCTTTCACGGTGCTCATCATCGAGGTCGCGGAGAATTTCCGCAGACTCATCAGGCTCCATGCGAGTAATCAAGCCAGCTGCGCGCTCTGCTGAAAGTCCACGGAGAAGTCCCTGAAGTTCGAGATCTTCCATCTCCTCCAAGGCGTCAGCGGCAAGTTCTGGATCGAGCAATTCAATAAGGGCGCCTTGTTCGCGGCCAGAGAGATCTTCAATCAAGTCCGCAAGGTCGGCTGGGCGAAGTTGGCTGAGGACAGATCGCGATCCGGAAGTGCGGACTACGCCAGAGTCATCGGCGAGTGAAGCCACTGTTGCCCAATCCACGACTTGCTCGGGAGTAGGACGACGACTAATTGCGCCCGGAAAAATTCGACGCAAGAACGAACGGAATGAGATATCTACACCAACGACACGAATCTCTTTATCGAAAGGTGCAAGGTAGAGATCAGAGGAACGAACCACTCGCAAACCATCGACATCGACAATCTGGTGGTCGAGCACATCGGCATCGAGTAGGGATTCGCCCGGGCGACGTTGATAATCTTCTAAATTGATCCGAGTGGAAGAGAGTCGCACTTCGCTCTGAGTTAATTGAGAGATACGGGCGCCATTAATAAAGGATTTGCTCTGACCTACTTTGACGATCAAGCCAGAGACGGGTGGGTAAGTCTCTTCGCCGTGACGCACTACGACATCAACTAACTTTCCGATGACTCGGCCATTTTCATCAGTTACCGGACGGCCAATCAGGCCGGCGAGTGATACCAAGGATTCGCGAACAGTCTTGCGTTCAAGCACTGAATCACGACGGCCAACCAAGCGCTTAGCCACCGTATTAATCCCTGAGACTGGTGGCTTCTTCATGGGTAAATCTTAGGTGTGGAGAGTAAGTGGTGTCCCCACTAATGACTTTGAACGGACCATTAATTTATCGACCAAGGTGTCGAAGGCCTTGCTGGCAGGTGAATTCCTATCGCTGACCACGATCGGATCGCCATTATCGCCGCCCACGCGAAGCTCGGGCGAGAAGGGAATAGAAGCCAAGAGTGGGACATCGCTACCAACCAAAGTCGAGAGTCGGCGGGCCGCTTCTGCCCCGCCACCACTGCCAAAGAGCGCAATCGGTTCCCCGCAATGTGGGCACGGTGCATCGGACATATTTTCAACGACACCCAAAATTTGTTGTTTCATCTGATGGGCGATGCGCCCCGCGCGTTCTGCGACTTCGGCTGCTGCCAATTGCGGAGTTGTTACAACCAAAATTTCTGAAGCCGGAATCAATTGTCCGAGTGAGATAGCAATATCACCTGTGCCAGGTGGTAAATCGAGGAGCAAGAGATCGAGATCGCCCCAATAGGCATCGCTCAACAATTGCTCAAGTACGCGATGAAGGAGCGGGCCACGATAGGCAACTGGATCAGAGCGTTCCGGCTTGAACATCTCCATCGAGACAACTTTTACGCCGAACTTTTCAATCGGGATAAATGTCTGATCAATCGCAGTGGGTCGTTGGCCAACGATTCCCATTAATCGAGGGATGGAGTGGCCATAGACATCGGCATCGAGAATTCCGACCGAGAGACCTTTGTGCGCTGCTGCGATCGCCAAGTTTGCAGTGACAGAGGATTTTCCAACGCCGCCTTTGCCGGATGCGATTCCGAGAACTCGAGTGAGCGAATCAGGCTGCGCAAAGGGAATGTACTTATCGCGACCGCCGCGAATTAATTTACGAACGCCTTCGCGCTGTTCTGGTGACATGGCGCCAAAAGAAATCTCTACCCGAGAAACTTCCGGCAATGCCGTTAGGGCATTTTCAATATCGTTCCGAAGTCGATCCTTCATGGGACATCCGGCGATCGTCAGCAAAATAGCGAGATCAACGGTGTCGCCGGCAAAGGAAACCCGCTCGACCATACCCAATTCAGTAATGGCGCGGTGAAGTTCAGGATCAATGACGGTCGCAAGAGCGCTATTGATTTTTTCTAATACTGGTGAATCTGCACCCATGAAGTACTCCTAAAGAAGATCGGGGTCGATCTTGGCTGATTGAGTTACTTCTTCAACTTCGTCGGTAAAGTCGAAATCTTTCGGATTCACTACCCCATCCAGAGTTTTTTGGATGAGTTTCTTGGGGTGTAGATCAGTCACCTGTAAGTCTTCAAAACCGGGCCCTAGATTTTCGCGAAGTTCTTCGGTCGCCTTAGACGCTAAGCCACGTGCTTTATGCAGATATTTCGCCGCATCGCGTGCGAAAGTCGGCAACTTATCTGGGCCAATCAAGACCAGCGCCAAGATGATAAGAGCGATGAATTCGCCGCCGCCGATTCCAAACATGGTGGAAGCCTATCGCGCGAATTACTTCGCTGCGGCGATCAAAACCATGGTTGCAGTACGAGAAGTACCGCTTCGCTGGTAGGTGACTTTCACGCTATCTCCTACTTGGTGCGAGCGGATAGCCACGATAGCTTCATCGGCACTTGCAACGGCCTTGCCATCGATAGCAGTAATAATGTCACCAGCTTTGAGACCTGCCTTTTGGGCTGGACCTCCCGCCAGAACAGCTGTTGGGCTATCGGCGACTTTGGCGCCAGCGCCGGTGTACGTGCGATCGAGTGAGAGCCCGATGATTGGATAGGTCGACTTGCCGGTTTTGATCAGGGCATCGGCTGTGCGCTTCGCTTGATTGATAGGGATAGCAAAACCTAAGCCAATCGATCCAGATTGGCCGCTGAAATTTGAACCGAGCGATGCGATCGCTGAATTCACTCCGATGACTGCGCCCGTTAAATCAACGAGTGGTCCACCGGAATTTCCCGGGTTAATTGCGGCATCGGTTTGTAGCGCGTTAATAAAAGAACTCTCCCCCATGGCATTTCCAGAAGTTACCGGGCGATTTTTTGCACTGATAATTCCGCTGGTTACTGTTCCGGCCAAGCCAAGTGGAGAGCCAATAGCAATAACGCCATCGCCCACTGCGATTGCATCGCTATCCCCCAATTGCAAAGCTGGGGCATCGACGATCGAAATTTTTAACACGGAGAGGTCGTAGGCACTATCGCGTCCGACAATCGTGGCTGGGTAATTCTTGCCATTAGCGAGTGCGACCGTAACGGTGCCGCCATTAAGAGCATTTTCGATCACGTGATTATTGGTGAGAATGTAGCCGTCTTTACGGATGAAAAATCCTGAACCGGTATCGCTGCCTGCAGCTCCGCTGACATTGATAGATACAACAGATGGTGATACTCGAGCTGCAATTCCGGCGATGGAATCAGGGGCGCGTTCGATCGTGCTGTGGGAGGAGACGATGGAACCACTTCCAGAGAATGCGAGTGAGGATCTGGCCACAAGTGAACCCACAACTGCTGCAATCAGTGCCATCACCAGAGCTAACCGGAACGAGATATTCCCGGAGAGGAGATTGCTCTTCTTGTTGGCAGGACGAGGTGCGGAGGCAGCGGAATAGCGAGGCGATGATCCGTCGGCTGGGATCCACCAGGGGGCTTGGTCAGTTGTCATAACTAGTTCATTCCTTTAATTCACTTGCTCGTTAGTTAACTTTAGTGGCGATCAATACGCCGCCGCCGAGTGGCAGGATGGAGGAGATCCAGCGCGGATCCTCTTTTATTGCCTTCACTGCGTCGCGACGAGCGATCGTCTCGAAATCGCGCTGCGTAGGGTCGGCAACTTTTCCACCATCGAGGGCGTTGTCGATGAGTAAAACACCGCCATCTTTGAGAAGCCTGAAACTTTCCTGAACAACGTCCAAGATATCGATCGGAGAGCGAACGATCATGAAGTCGTAGTTGTGATCCGCGAGCTTTCCGACTACTTCCAGGATGTTCCCGGTAATTAATCGATAGCGAGCGGGCGAGATACCTGCCTCTTCGAAGACCTTTTTCGCCAGGCCGGAATTTTCACGTTCTGAATCGATCGAAGTGAGATTGGATTCAGTAGTCGAACCATAAAAAGCCCAAAGTCCACTCACGCCAGAGCCGGTCCCCACCTCCACGATTGATTTCGCGTTGGTGAGCGTTGCCATCAAGCCAATGAGTCCGCCAGTCCCTGGTGTGGGATCAAGGGCGCCAATCTCCACGCCATTTTTGCGTGCTTGCTGCATGTGAAAATCTTCATGTGGATGGCTCTCGGCAAATGCCGAAATATCGCCGCGGTTAATCTGAGAACTCATGCCAAACTCGCAATCCATTGCGTCAGCAGGCGAACGCCAAAACCCGTCCCACCCTTGGGATTTTCACCAGCATCGGCTTCTGATCGGCCGGTGCCGGCAATGTCAAAGTGCACCCACTTGGCAGCGCTCTTCTTATTCACAAAATTTTCCAAAAAGAGTGCGGCCGTAACTGAACCACCAGAAAAATCTGGCTTTTCAGCAGTGTGATTTAAATCAGCGATATCTGATGCCATGGCAATGGCGTAATCATCGACAAGCGGCATATGCCAAACTTTCTCGCCAATCTGGTTACCAATCTCATGGAATTGCTTTGCTAATGTGTCATCACGGGTATACATGGCACCAAACGCGCGTCCGAGCCCAAGCGTTGCTGCGCCCGTTAAGGTGGCAATATCTACGATGTAATCGGGGTTGAGTTCTAAATCTGCATAGGCAAGACCATCAGCCAGCACTAACCGGCCTTCTGCATCAGTATTAATGATTTCAACGGTAGTTCCGCCATATTGAGTGATCACATCGGACGGGCGTTGAGCCGTCCCGGAGATAGCATTTTCAGCACACATCAGCAGCGCCGTTACTTTTACGGGCGCACCGATCTCGGCAACAGCAAGAATCGTAGCGAGAACTGCTGCGCTGCCAGACATATCGCTCTTCATGCCGATCATAAAATCATATGGCCGTTTCAGAGAGATGCCGCCGGTATCAAAAGTGATTCCTTTGCCCACTAAAACTACATGTGGTGCGCTCTTCTTTGCTTTGGGGGTGTAAGTAATTTCAATAAATCGTGGGCCAGGTTTCGGGGATGATCCACCCACCGCTGTAAGGCCACCAAATTTCGCAATCGCCTTACCGCTCAACACTTCGATTTTGAGCGTTGATGAAGCTGGACTTGCCTGAATGAACTTCTTTGCTTGATTGGCTATCCAGAGCGGAGTCTTAATATTGGCGGGGGTGTGAATCAGATCGCGAGCGCGCCAGACCGAAGCGCTGAGAATTTGCGCCCGATCAAATTCATCTTGCGCGGACGTAAGAACTTCAAAATGATTACGTGCAACTTTCGATGCCCGATCGCTCTTCTGACTCCATTGATAACTTGCCAAAGACAGTGCAACGAGGTGAGCGAGCGTTCCGCCCTTCTCAGCAGTTTTCGGAATGGTGAGATCTAATATTTTCATCCCTGTGGTGGCGGCGTTAGAGAGCTTTACTTTGCGAGCAAGCGCAACGCCAGATTTACGTAGGTCATCGATCGAACCGGTGCCCACTCCCACCAAATAAATTCGCGAGAGCTGAACACCTGCTGGGGCAGTAATAGGAAGTTCAATGATCTCCCCGGCCTTGCCAGTGCGGTCAGGCCAATTGGCTGCCAACTCGGCAAGTGAAATTCCCAGTTCTTTCTCGAGGTGAGAGGTGAAAGGGTGAGTGAAAATTTCTGGAGCGGATTCGGGAGTACTTGCACTCGTGAGAGAGAGTGCGATGGCATCAAAGGCGTGCCAACTGGAGCGCGGGGATTTATTGAGATTAGTGAGATTAGTGAGACCAGAGTTATCTATCTGAGAAAAGGCTGGGGCTTGATGGGTTGCGCTCACAGGCCGACCCTAACGCAGCTTCTACTTCTTAACGAGAGAAACGGCTGCTTGAAGAGCGTTGCCAAGATTGGTCGCTTCTTCAACATTAAGTTCAACAACGAGGCGACCGCCACCTTCAAGAGGAATGCGCATGACCAGACTGCGGGCTTCCTTGGTTACTTCCATGGGTCCATCACCAGTACGTGGTTTCATGGCTGCCATGTGGAAACTCCTCTGAACTCGGGAAAGCTGATGACCTGCTTATTTCAAGGGAGTAAGTATCTCGCATCTCCCCACCCCATGTGAAATCGAAAATAGGGCCGCTAATCGCCGGATTGGCTCGAATTTAACGCGGAGATTAGGCGGGATTTGCCGATCGTGATAACACTCTCCACCGCTCGAAGGGGCACTCCTAGGGCGCCGGCAATCGCTTCGGCGCTCAGCCCGCGCAGGAGATGAAGGGTCAAGATAAATTTCTCTTCTTCGGCTAACTGTTCTAAGAGCGCGGCAACAGTAAGCGGTTCGCCCGCAAACGCCTTCTCGCTACTCATGCCTTCAGGTTACTGCCCCACTCTTGCTCTTGCGAAGTTTCGCTCTTAAATACCTGCTTCTTTATTGGCTGCCCCGCATGGATTTCTCACTATTCACAGGAATTTTTGACCATTCTGACTGGCAAGCAACTAGCGCATTGCCGAGATCGCACCCTCGATCGAACTCGCCCAGGTAACGAGATGATCCTGTCCTGATTTCATAAACTTCAAATCAGTGAGGTGATCGATTGCGCTCTTCAGTGGCGCGAATGCGCCCTGCGGATCGCAGACAGCGATCGGCTTATTGTGGAATTTTAAATAACGTCCAACCCAGATCTCAAAGAACTCCTCGAGCGTTCCGATGCCGCCCGGCAGCACTATGAATGCATCAGCGAGTTCTTCGATCTTCGCTTTACGAGTTCGCATATCGCTGACAACATGAAGTTCGGTTGACTCTTTATCTTCAATCTCAAGTGCCAATAACTTCTCGGGAATGACGCCGAAAGTTTGACCGCCGGCACTGCGAACACCACGAGCGACTGCGCCCATCATGGAGATTGCCCCGCCGCCCCAAACGAGATCCCAGCCTTCTTTACCGATAGCGATGCCTAGATCGTGCGCCAACTCTAAGTTGGCGGGATCGATATCAGGTGCAGATGAGCAATAGACAGAAATACGCATGGGAGCGAGTCTATGCCAAGTAATTTGATAGCGTTCTGCCATGAGTTCACGAACTGCCTATGGCTTTGGAATTGCGACCACAACTACTTCGGGCGAAATCCTCGATACCTGGTTTGGCTCGCTCGGGCTGGGCACACTCGCAAGTCAGAGCGCTCCCGACTTTAGTGATCTACTCGGCAGCGATGCGATTCGCGGCGTAGAACGCACTGCCGTCGCTCTGGAAATTGATCTGGATGCTGCGCCTACGTCTGTATCTGATGCCTACCTTCGCTTACACCTTCTCTCCCATCGGTTAGTTAAGCCACATGGCCTCTCACTCGACGGCATCTTTGGAATTCTTCCCAATGTCGCATGGACTTCAGCAGGCCCATGCTCGCTCTCTACTTTCAATGAAGTTGCACCGCGACTTCGTGCCAAGCT
>CAIQXR010000300.1 GCA_903875815.1 uncultured Actinomycetes bacterium | reverse complement strand
GTCACGGGAAGGTAAAGATAAATTGCAGTAATGGATTGCAGGAGCGATATGCACTGATCTTTATCGATCACAGAAGCAGCAGCACCGGCTATATAAGGTGCGGGACGATTGAGAATATCCATGAGGTAATTCTCTTCGAGGTCATGAAGCTGCTGAATCGAAAGCGCTGACAGCTCAGCTTCACTCATTCCACTCAATCGCGCCATTTCGTGATCGTTATCGATGTAACTCCAGCCGAGTTCGCGGGCCATGATCAAACCGAGCGTTGTCTTTCCAGCACCCATTGCTCCGATGAGAATGATCTTCTGTTCGGTAGCCATATGCGAATTCTATCTTTCTCTTGGGTACTCCGGATGATCAAACCTCAATAAAAAGAATGTGGCCAGGAATTTCTCCCTGGCCACATTCACTAACAAGTACTACTGGGAATTACTTAACGCCCCAGATCTTCTTGTATTCAGTGCGGTATCCGTTCTGTGGATCCCAGACTGTTGATGTACCAGCGTTAGCCTTTGTTACAAGGTGAACAACTGGGACATAACCACTTGCCTTTGCCATGTTGAAGGCACGGTTGAATTCATCAACGATCTGCCATCCCTGCATTGTTAGTGGCTCTGGAACTGTTACAGACTGGTACTGACCAGATGTGATGCGCTGGTATTCATCAGCAGATCCATCGCCGGCACCAACGTTGTGTGGGAAGCCAGTTCCTGACTTACCAGCAGCGCGGAGTGCAGCAGCCATAGGTGTGATGTAGAGACCACCGTTGATTGAGATTGAGTGAGTCCACTTGTCACCGTACTGAGCAACAAGAGCCTGGGTCTTTGCAGCAACGAGTGTTGAGATGCTGTCACCGATTGGAATGTTTGCGTATTCCAAGAGCTTCAATGATGAACATGTTGCGAGTTCAGCCTTGATCTCCTGAGACTTTCCTTCAGCGAATGGGATTGAAGAGTCAGTGAAGATAACGACGCCGCCGTTACCCTTTGAATCTGCGATAACCCAGTCAGCAGAGATCTTTGAAACATCGCCACGTGTTGTGGTGACGTTAGAGAAGAGACCGAGTGATGGCTGTGGTCCTGATGTTGGAGCTGCGTGCCAGCCGATGACTGGAATCTTTGCTGCAGCTGCAGCATCGAGAGCAGACTTAACTGTTGCTGGGTCGAAGCCACCAATGATGATTCCGTCAGCCTTAAGTGTGACTGCCTGCTGTGTTGCTGATGCCATTCCAGCAGCTGTTCCCTGACCATCGAGAACGCGAACGTTCCAACCGATTGCCTTAGCAGCTTCCTGAACGCCAGCAGCAGCGCCTGCTACTCCACCATTCTGCATGGTCTGAGCAACGTAGATAAGGGTCTTGCCCTTTGCAGCCTTAGGACCGGTCTTTGGACCATCCCATGGCGCCTTCACAGCTACTGAAGCAGCAACTGCCTTATTTGCCTTTGCAAGTGCAGCAGTACATGTTGCTGCAGCGTTTGCAGAGGAAGAAACGACGATGCCAGCGAGTGTGCCGACAACGAGTGTGCTTGCTACTGCAAATGCAGAAGCCTTCTTTGAGAAGTTACGCAATTTCTTTCCTTTCCTTGCTGTTATTCCTGAGGGTATCTCGGGGGTAGTGCTGGTATTCCTTTTAACTGTATTGCTGGTTATTTTTGCTGGTTGTCAGGAACAGTCGCTTCCATACTTCTACGAGAAGCTTCCGCACCTGATTTCAATCGGCGTCTTGCCGAGAAACCAGCAAGACCAACAGCGGCTAACAGAGTTAGACCGTTGAAGAGTGGTGTCGCCCAGAAGTCGGCTCCAAGTTGCTGGATGCCTGCGACTCCAATTGCGAGAATCGCAACCGCAACGAGTGTGCCGAGGGCGTTGGCACGACCGAGTCGAATTGTTGTAGAACCAAGAAGTGCGCCTACAAAAGCTGGTAGCAAGTATTCAGAACCGATCGATGGGTTACCGACTTGCTGCTGTGCTGCGAGTAAGCAACCGGCAAAGCCAGTGATTGCTGACGAAGAGACAAAGGCGAGAATGACGTAACGGCGCTTAGGAACGCCAATCAATTCTGCTGCGCGAGGATTAGAGCCGATGACATAGAGGCCACGACCAGCTGGCAAGTACTCCAAGACGATGACGAGAATGAAGACTAAGACCAAGATGTAATAAGCGCCCATCGGCAGACCCAAGAAGTGGGCATTCATCAAGTTGGTAAATCCGACAGGAAGTCCCTTGAGTGGTGGCACGATGCGGCCGCCGCCAGTGATCCAACCGCTGAGCGCGTAAAGCACTGAGCCAGTTCCGAGGGTGGCGATAAAGGAATCGATCTGCGCGAACTCAACCAGTAGACCATTAATTAAACCGACAACGGATGTGCCAAGGACTGCGAGCAAGCAGACAACTGGCCACGAGACATGTGAGTGAACCAAGAGATACATCACGACGACGTGCGAGAGACCGAGTGCGTAACCCATGGAAAGATCGAATTTCGCGGTAACGATCGGAATCATTGCGCCCAGAGCGAGCAAGGCTGGAATCGATTGGTTGGAGAGAATCGCCTGCAAGTT
>CAIQXR010000299.1 GCA_903875815.1 uncultured Actinomycetes bacterium | reverse complement strand
TGATCGTCACGGTTCGTGGAATTGGATACAAGGCAGGATCTGCTCCTTCGGGAGAGAAGTGAAATTCTCGCTGCGGCCAAGTAGTTCGTTGGCATGGCGTGTAACAAGCACCATTTTAATTTTTTCTAGCGTTCTTATCTTTTTAGTGGGCTCGGCCCTCAATAGCCGCCTCTCCAGCGGTATCTTCAACGAAAAACTAAGCGTTTCGCTCGCTGATGCCGGGTCGACCACTCGCTCCGTAGAACTGCAATTAGAGATTGCTCAATATCAAAACACTGCCACAGTCGCGCAAATTCTCAGCAATATTCTCTCCGTTCCCTCCCTAACTGGCACCACGCCCGGTCGCGAAGTTGCGCTCTTCGCCTTACCTCAGAACAAACAAGCAGTAGCGAAATACCAAGGTACATCTAATCTTCTCGACCCTCGAAGTATCCCTATCTCTCTTCGCACATTGGAAGAGAAGAAATCGGGAACGCATTGGGTGCAGGGCCAGATGCGCTATTACGGTGGACGAACTGAACCGGCGCTCATCGTTGCCAATACTTTGGCTATTCCTGGCGCAGGTAAGTATGAGTTCTATGTGCTCTTTTCGCTCACTCAACAAGAGAGCACGCTGAGTTTGATTCGCAGCTCGCTTTGGCTTACTGGCTTGGCGCTTACGCTCTTAATTGGATTAATTACCTGGCTCGTTATCCGGCGAGTAAGCCGTCCGATTCGAGAAGCGGCTCTGGTCGCCCAACAACTCACAGCTGGCGATTTGGAGCAGCGCATGAATGTTGTGGGCCGTAATGAAGTTGCCACTCTTGGGGTGGCCTTTAACGAAATGGCGCTCTCACTGAAGCAGCAGATTTCACGATTAGAGAATCTCTCTAACTTGCAGCAGCGTTTTGTTGCCGATGTCTCACATGAACTCCGAACACCTCTGACGACGATGAAGATGGCTTCGCAGGTCATATATACAGCTCGTGAGAAATTTGATCCGGTAGTGGCCAGAAGCGCCGAACTCTTGGCTGCCCAAATTGAGCGCTTCGAAGCTCTCCTTGCAGATCTCTTAGAAGTCAGCCGATTTGATGCCGAAGCCGCATCGGTGGAGATTCAAAGCATTGATTTTGTTGAGCTCGTTCGAAAAACGATGGATTACGTGCATCCTAGCCAGGAGCAGTTCATACACCTGCAGGGCGGTGAGGCACCCATAATGATTGATGCCGATCCTCGACGGATCGAACGAATTCTCCGCAACTTGATTACCAATGCGATCGATCATCGCGAGAATAAAGATATCGATATCACCATCGTGGAGAGTGAGAACGAGGTTGCGGTCGGGGTTCGAGATTACGGAATCGGATTTACCGAGCGTGATAATAAGTTCCTCTTCGATCGATTCTGGCGCGCTGACCCATCGCGTGCAAGAACCCGCGGTGGAACGGGACTCGGTCTCTCTATCGCTCTTGAAGATGCGAAATTACACCAAGGAACATTGCAGGCTTGGGGTCGACTCCACGTGGGTGCGCATTTTGTGCTTACTCTTCCTAAGCGATTTGGAAGTTCGATTCACTCTTTCCCGATCTCGCTCACCCCTGGTGAGAGTTCATCCACACTCTTCACGATGACTGAGGACGACGTTCTTTAACGAATTGGCGGATCTGCAACGATGGCGTTATGCCCTTATTGCTCAGTAAAAATCTAACATCGCTGGCCTCGTTACTTTTTCCACTCAGTTGCATTTCTTGTGGCTTATCCGGAACTTCCCACTGTCGCTCCTGTCAAGATCCTTGGCTGCAGCCGCACTTCGCACACCTGGATAATTTGCCTCTTATGTGGATGACGCGATACTCAAGCGCTACTGCGCACATCATTCTTGCCGCCAAAGAAGATAATGACCGTACCGCGCAATTGATACTTGCCCAATCTCTCGACCACGCGCTATCGCACGCAATCTCCAAGGGTCTTTGTGCTAATCGTGAACTTCTCTTGGTCCCGATTCCTTCCGCAAAAAGTGCTTCGCGCAAACGTGGCCATTTCCACCTTCGAACCGTGGCTAAGGCGATGCAGAGCGATTTCCAATTTCTCGAATTGCTTGAGCCCGCTCGCCACCTACAAGATCAGAGCAATCTTGATAGAGATCAACGATTGCGAAATACCTCAGGGGCATATCGCGTGAAAGTCAGATATAGCTCAGATCCCACATGGATCTCACGAATTGAGAATCGCCACGTGATCCTCTTCGATGACCTGATAACAACGGGCAGTAGCCTTCGAGAGGCTGTGAGAGCCCTGAAAGTTGCCAAAATCTCGCCTGAGTTGGCGCTTTCTGCGTGTGCGGTGAGGGCTAGATAGCCAATACGATAGGGACCTGTTCGCAGCGACTTGGCTGCGAAAATAGGCCCCTATTCGCAGCCAATTGCTGCGGTAATGCTGGATGTTAGTGAAAGAGGATACGTGGTCGCGATTATTGACAAGATTCTGCGCGCCGGCGAAGGCCGTGCAGTTCGTCAGCTTGAAAAAATTGCCGAAGAGGTAAAAACCTTCGAGCCAAAGATCTCTGCACTCACTGATGATGAGCTACGCGCCCAGACTCAAAAATTCCGCGATCGCCTTTCAGCAGGGGAGAGCCTTGATGATCTCCTCCCAGAAGCATTCGCCACAGTTCGCGAAGCTTCTAAGCGCACCCTTGGCCAACGCCACTACGACGTTCAGATCATGGGTGGCGCCGCCCTCCATATGGGAAATATTGCCGAAATGCGTACTGGTGAAGGTAAGACCTTAGTTGCGACCCTTCCTTCCTATCTCAACGCTCTTTCAGGAAAAGGCGTTCACGTCGTTACCGTCAATGACTATTTAGCTGAGCGCGATAGTGAATGGATGGGCCGCGTCCATCGCTTCCTCGGTCTTCGTGTGGGTGTCATTCTCTCGAATATGACCCCGGCCGAGCGTCGTGAGGCCTATGCCGCAGATATCACCTATGGCACAAATAACGAATTTGGTTTTGATTACCTTCGCGACAATATGGCTTGGACACTGGAAGATTGCGTGCAGCGCGAACATAATTTTGCAGTAGTTGATGAAGTGGACTCAATTTTGATCGATGAAGCGCGCACACCGCTCATCATCTCTGGTCCCGCCGATAAGGCAACAAAATGGTACGTGGAGTTTGCAACGATTGCTGGAAAGCTCGAGCGCGATGCTCATTACGAAGTCGATGAGAAAAAGCGCACCATCGGAATTTTAGAAGCGGGCGTTACT
>CAIQXR010000298.1 GCA_903875815.1 uncultured Actinomycetes bacterium | reverse complement strand
TACATCCCTTGCCGTTGCTGTTAATCCACCACTTGCCTTCTTCTTCTCCACCATTCTTCTCATGGTGACCATTGGCGGCGTTGGATTACACGTGACCAAGATCGGCCTCGATCTTGTCACGAGTTTGTCTGGCGTAGCGCCTTACTTAATCACGGGCGCACTTATCTCCTGGATCGCGCATTTCACGCTTTCGATCCGCAACCGTCCTTCAGAAAAACCAGCCAGTTCAGCGGAGTAAATTAATTCTTACCTGCCGCCTTCATTTCGCGGCGTAGCTCTTGTGGCATAGCAAAGGTCAAGTGCTCTTCCATTGCAGTGACTTCTTCCACGTTGCCAAAGCCTCGCTCTGCTAGCCAAATGAGTAAATCTTTCACGAGAATTTCTGGAACAGATGCTCCGCTACTGACACCAACAGTGGTGACGCCCTCGAGCCATTCTTCCTTTGCCTCTGATGCGTAGTCGATCAAATAGGCAGCTTTCGCGCCATACTCCAATGAGACTTCAACCAAGCGCACGGAGTTCGATGAATTCGTTGATCCCACAACAAGAACTAAGTCGGCTTGGGGTGCGATCTGCTTAATAGCTACTTGGCGATTTTGAGTGGCGTAGCAAATGTCATCACTCGGCGGATCCATCAAATTCGGGAAGCGCTTGCGAAGCGCAGCAACGGTGGTAAGGGTTTCATCAACGCTTAATGTTGTCTGTGATAACCACGCTACTTTGTTCTCATCGCGCACTTGAATATCGTCGATACCATCAAGGCCATCAACCAAGATCACATTGTTAGGAGCCTCACCAGCTGTGCCTTCAACCTCTTCGTGACCTTCGTGGCCAATCAATAAAATGTCGAGATCTTCTGCTGCAAATCGTTTTACTTCGTGGTGGACTTTTGTCACTAGTGGGCAAGTAGCATCGATGGTGCGAAGGCCTCGGGCTGCGGCAGATTCGTGAACAGCAGGTGAAACGCCGTGCGCCGAGAAGACCACTGTGGCACCTTCGGGAACTTCCTCGTTTTCGTTAACGAAAATAACGCCGCGCTTTTCCAAGGTGGTGACTACATGCTTATTGTGAACAATCTCTTTGCGCACATAGACCGGAGCGCCATAGAGCTCGAGCGTCTTTTCAACAGTGACTACGGCGCGATCGACGCCGGCGCAATATCCGCGAGGGGCTGCGAGGAGGACACGCTTCTCTGAACTCATAGGAGAACTCTAATAGGTGCGGCCAATATGCTCTGCCTATGCTCGAAACCTCTGCTGACTCCCCTGTTCCCGTACGGGTCGTCTCTGAGGCGATCGGCGATTACCTCAGCCGACTGGGTGCAGTCTGGATCGAAGGCGAGCTCTCGGAAGTCACTATCCGCCCGGGCGCACAAATGGTCTTTATGCGGCTGCGCGATACGAGCGCCGATATGAGCATTTCGATCATGGCTCATAAATCTGTTGTTGAAGCAGTTCAACCACTGCCACAAAATGCTCGCGTCATCATGCATTCCAAAGTCTCTTGGTATGCCAAAAATGGTTCGCTCTCCTTTAGCGTCAAAGAGATTCGCCAAGTCGGCGTCGGCGAACTCCTTGCTCGATTAGAAGAGTTGAAGAACCAGCTGGCTAAAGAGGGTCTCTTCGATGCTGATCGCAAAGTAGAACTTCCATTCTTGCCGCGTGCTGTCGGCGTGATCTGCGGTCGCAATAGCGACGCCGAAAAAGATGTCGTGGAAAATGCCAAGCGTCGATTCCCTGGCGTGCGATTTGAAATCCGTGAAGTCGCAGTCCAAGGCGCGGCTGCAGTTGTTGAAGTCTCTGCCGCACTGCGTGAATTAGAGGCCCACCCTGAAGTTGATGTCATCATCATTACTCGCGGTGGTGGATCTTTCGAAGATCTCTTGCCGTTCTCCGATGAGAGTTTGGTGCGATTGGCTGCAAGTTGTGAGACTCCGATCGTCAGCGCGATTGGCCATGAAAAAGATTCACCACTGCTCGACTTAGTTGCCGATTGGCGTGCCTCAACGCCGACTGACGCTGGCAAGCGAGTTGTGCCAGATATGAATGAAGAGTTGATAAAAATTCAGCAGCTCACCGAGCGGGCATCGCGCAAGATTCATAGCTTGATTGACTTTGAGTTCTCGCGGATTGACCAATTGATGGATCGCCCAGTGATGCGTGAACCGTCGACCATGATTGAGACTCGGCGCGATCAACTACGCCTTCTTCTCACGCGTTCGTGGCGAAGCGCCGACCACGCAATCGCACTTGGTCGCGAAGAGATTAATTCACTCATGGCCGCCGTCCGCACGCTCTCCCCGCAGGCCACCTTGGATCGCGGTTATGCCGTGGTGCAAGATGAAAATGGCGCCATTGTGCGCAGCGCCACAGACCTTTCCAGCGGAGATCATTTGAAATTGTTGCTCGCCTCAGGAAGCGCCCCCGTCATAGTCGAGTAGATTTATCTCATGGCCGAGAAGAAGCTTTCCTACGAAGAAGCCCGCGATCAACTCACGCAGATTGTTGCGCAATTGGAAGGCGGCGGAAGCTCACTCGAAGAATCACTCGCACTCTGGGAGCGCGGTCAAGCACTTTCCAAGATCTGCCAAGAGTGGCTCGATGGTGCAAAAGCAAAGCTTGATGCAGCTCGCCCTGCTAGCGACGAGGATTAATAATGGCCGACTTCTCCTATAGCGATCTGCTACCGATTGGCGAAGACACTACTGAATATCGATTGATCGCCACTGAAGGCGTCTCTACCTTTATGGCCGAGGGTATGGAGTTTGTGAAAGTCTCCCCCGAAGCAATTGAAAACTTAACGGCCGAAGCGATTCACGATATTTCGCACTACTTGCGCACCGAACATCTCCAGCAACTCAGCAGCATTCTTGATGATCCCGATGCTTCGCCCAATGATCGTTTCGTTGCTCTAGACCTTTTGAAAAACGCCAACATCTCCGCGGGTGGCGTTCTGCCGATGTGCCAAGACACGGGCACGGCCATTGTGATGGGCAAAAAAGGCCAGCGTGTTTTGACCACCGTACGCGATGAAGAATCTATCTCTCGCGGTGTTTACGATGCCTATACCAATCTCAATCTTCGCTATTCCCAGATGGCTCCGGTGACTACATGGGAAGAGAAGAACACGGGCAACAACCTTCCTGCTCAAATCGAGATCTACTCCGATAATCAGCATGCCGATGAATACAACTTCCTCTTTATGGCTAAAGGTGGCGGCAGCGCTAACAAGTCATTCTTGTATCAAGAGACTAAAGCGGTACTCAATCCCACATCATTTATGAATTGGCTCGATGAAAAACTTCGCTCACTGGGCACAGCAGCCTGCCCGCCTTATCACTTAGCGATCGTTATCGGCGGAACATCCGCAGAGCACACCGTGAAGACGGCAAAGCTGGCGAGCGCCCATTACTTAGATTCCATGCCCACATCGGGCGATGCAGCAACGGGCCACGGCTTTCGAGATATCGAACTCGAAGGCAAAGTCCTTGAGCTCACTCGCACATTAGGAATTGGCGCACAATTCGGTGGCAAGTACTTCTGTCACGATGTTCGCGTTATTCGCCTTCCTCGCCATGGCGCCTCGCTGCCGATCGCGATCGCAGTCTCCTGCTCGGCCGACCGCCAAGCCAAAGCGAAGATCACCAAGGATGGCGTATTCCTAGAAAAGCTTGAACGCGATCCGGCCCGCTTCTTACCGGAGACCACCGATGAACACCTCGACGATAACGTCGTTCATATTGATCTCAATCAGCCCATGGCAGCTGTACTGACCGAACTTTCCAAACACCCGATCAAAACCCGCCTCTCTCTTACCGGCACATTGATTGTCGCGCGCGACATCGCCCACGCCAAGCTCAAGGATCTGCTCGATTCTGGAAAAGAACTTCCGCAATATATGAAGGACCACGCTGTCTATTACGCCGGTCCCGCTAAAACTCCAGAAGGTTATGCATCCGGCTCTTTTGGTCCCACCACTGCTGGCCGTATGGATTCCTACGTTGATCAATTCCAAGCAGCTGGTGGATCGATGGTCATGCTGGCCAAAGGCAATCGCTCCAAGCAAGTGACCGATGCCTGCGCCAAGCACGGTGGCTTCTATCTGGGATCCATCGGTGGGCCAGCGGCTCGCCTCGCCCAAGATTGCATCAAGAAAGTGGAAACCTTGGATTACGCCGAATTCGGCATGGAGGCGGTCTGGAAGATTGAAGTCGAGAACTTCCCCGCATTCATCGTGGTCGATGACAAGGGCAATGACTTCTTTGCAGAAACAAGTAAGCCGCTTACCATTGGCAAGCGGCCGTACTTACGTCTGGTAAATCTTGTAACTCTTGTAACTCTCTGGGGTTTAGTAATACCCGCGCCGGTGCTTATAGGCCAAAGCCTTGCACGGAGTTCCATAGCGAGCCTTGAT
>CAIQXR010000297.1 GCA_903875815.1 uncultured Actinomycetes bacterium | reverse complement strand
GTGAATATCACCGATCACGCGTTCGACCAGATCCTCCATGGTGACGATGCCATCGGTGCCGCCATATTCATCCAGAACGATGGCGATGTGATGGCGCTTGGCGCGCATCTCCGCAAGCGCCGGCAGTACTCCCTTGGTACCTGGCAAGAAGAGCACAGGGCGAATCAATTCCAGAATGGGAAGATCTCCCGACATCTTCACTTGGGAGTTGAGTAAATCTCGGACATGGATAAAGCCAATGACCTCATCGGTGGAGCCACGGGTTACGGGATAGCGCGAGTGCGAATGCTCCACGGCAATTTTGATGGCATCGGAAATGGAGAGCCCGACATCGAGAAAATCGACTTCGGTGCGCGGCAACATAATCTCGTGTAATTGCATATCGCTGGCGGTGAAGACTTCTTCCACAATATCGCGCTCTTCATCGGTCAGCGCTGTATGGCCAGTGACGAGATCTACCAGCTCGGCTTCAGAGATTTCACTGCGATGTTCATCTGCTGCTAAGCCGAAGATCTTGACAACAGCATTGGTGGAAATTGATAGCACCCAGATAACTGGGCGAAAGATAATTGCTAGCCGATCGATCGGACCGGCAGCAAACATGGCAATCGATTCACCGCGAAAGAGTGCGAGTCGCTTCGGTACTAATTCACCAAAGACGAGCGAGAGATAAGAGATGATGATCGTCAGACCAACAAGGGAGATCGTTGTGCTGAGGTTATGGGAGAGGCCGTGTTTCTCCAGCGCCGGAATGAGGTAGTTACCAATTCGCTCCGAACCAAGAGCTGCCGACAGGAATGAGGAGAAGGTAACGCCCACCTGGGCGGCTGCGAGAAAACGATTGGGGTTCTTAGCGAGGCCAGCGACTCGGTTACCGCGGCGCCCCTTCTTGCCGGTCTGGGCCTGGAGCTGTCGCACCTGGGAATCTCGGAGTGAGATCAAGGAGATCTCGGCCGCCACAAAGAGGCCCGCCACCGCGATGAAAAATAGGACGATTAGGACATCCCAAAGGATCGCCGAGGTGGTGGGAGTCATGGCGCTAAGGGTACTTCAGTACTTCCCTTTCAGGCGGGGAACCGTCTACTCTTGCGCTTACGCCCGCCCGGGCGTGATGAACCTTCATCCTAAGGATCGTCGGGCACGTACCTGCCCGGAGAAGGAGTACAACGTAATGGCATCAGTCGTATTTGATAGCGCTTCGCGCATCTACCCAGGAACAACTAAGCCTGCGGTCGACAAGCTCAACCTCACCGTCAACGATGGTGAATTTCTCGTCCTCGTTGGACCATCTGGCTGCGGAAAGTCAACATCACTTCGCATGCTCGCTGGCCTCGAAGAGGTAGATACCGGACGTATCCTCATTGGAGATCGCGACGTCACCAACGTTGCACCAAAAGATCGCGATATCGCGATGGTCTTCCAGTCATACGCGCTCTACCCACACATGTCAGTAGCCGAGAACATGGGCTTCGCACTAAAGATCGCCGGCGTCGATAAGGCCGAGCGCGATCGTCGTGTTCAAGAAGCTGCAAAACTTCTCGACCTTGAAGATTATCTTGATCGCAAGCCAAAGGCGCTCTCTGGTGGACAACGCCAGCGCGTAGCTATGGGCCGTGCAATCGTTCGCGAACCTCAGGTCTTCTTGATGGATGAGCCACTCTCCAACCTCGATGCCAAGCTTCGCGTGGCAACACGTACTCAGATCGCCGCTCTCCAGCGTCGCTTGGGTATCACCACTGTCTACGTAACACACGACCAGGTCGAAGCGATGACCATGGGTGACCGCGTAGCAGTTCTCAAGGATGGTCTCCTCCAGCAGGTAGATACTCCTCGCAACCTTTACGAGAACCCAGTCAACGCATTCGTTGCTGGTTTCATCGGATCTCCAGCAATGAACCTGCTCACTGTTCCTGTAACAGGTGGCAAGGCAATGCTCGGTGATTTCCCTATCGACGTTCCAGCATCAGCTGGTTCAAGCGTCACCGTTGGTGTTCGCCCAGAAGGCTTCGTTCCTGCAAGCACTGGCTTTAGCGTTAATGTTGAAGTAGTCGAAGAACTCGGCTCTGATGCATTTGTATACGGCAAGCCTGCCGATCCATCAGTGAAGTTCGCACAGTCAACCGACGAAGGCGCACAGGTCATTGTTCGTTGGGATCCAAAGAACCCACCAAAGGCTGGCGATCGCATCACTGTGAACGCGATTCCTGCCGCAGTCCATCTCTTCGATGCGACCACAGGTGCACGTCTTACCAAGTAATTCAGCACTTAGTTAGCTTCATAAGAAAGCCCCGCAGATATCTGCGGGGCTTTCTTATTTACTTTTCTATAACTTATTGAGGATCTAAGCAATTATTGAAGAACTAGGCCATCGCCTTCTTCAAGTTATCGTTGATGGCATCGAGGAAATCTTGGGTATTGAGGTAAGTAGCATCAGCACTGATAAGAAGTGCGAGATCCTTAGTCATCTTTCCTGATTCGACAGTCTGGATACACACTGCTTCAAGAGTCTTTGCGAACTGCGCTAACTCATTATTGTTATCAAGC
>CAIQXR010000296.1 GCA_903875815.1 uncultured Actinomycetes bacterium | reverse complement strand
GAATATATTTTGATTGCGTCACCAGCATTGACATGGGCGGTGGTGAGTGCAATTTGAATGGACGTTATGCCTAGTGTTCCACCAATAAAAGCTTGCCCATAATTATTTCCAGCAGGGGCGGTTAAAATTCCACATTGAGTTCCAGATATTGAATCTATTACGTTTGAAGTAGCAGCTACAGCCAATTGAGGAATCATCGCAGAACCAGTGGTCGATATGAGGACCGCTGCTAAAGCCACTTTTAATTTACCGGACAGCAGATAACCAATATTAAAAGCTCTGAGTTTCGCTGTGGCCGTAAGCCCTGACTTTAGTATCACTTTCACTCGGCCTACGGAGTCGAGGTCATTACTCGGGTACCAGTACCCGAGTTAGAGACCGCTACAAACTCTCCGCCGCCATAGGCCACGGCCATCCAGCTATTTGCTGATGAGGCTGATCGCGCGGTCCAGGTGATTCCGTCTGGGCTAGCCATCACGCGGCTACCCGCGCCATTGTTTGCAACCGCTACGAAAAGTCCGCCGCCATAACTCACGCTGTTCCATCCGCTATCCGCGGCAGAATTTTGCGATGTCCAGTTAATTCCATCGGTGCTGGTCATCACTCGATTGCCGACTCCAGATTGAGCAACCGCGACAAATGTTCCGTTGCCGTAAGTGACGCTGTACCAGGAATTGCTTGGAGTCGTGCGTCCTGTCCAGTTAACTCCATCCGGACTCGTCATGACGCGATCCGTACCGCCGGTGCCGCCGTTATATGAATTATTCGATACGGCTACGAAAAGACCATTTCCATACGTGACGCTGTACCAGGCATTTAGTGCGTTCGCAGCAGCAATGTTTCGAAGGGTCCATGTGATTCCATCGGTGCTGGTTAGCACGCGCGATGTGCCGCCAGTATTGGCAACTACAACGAAGAGTCCGTTTCCGTAAACAACGCTGGACCAGTTGATATCGGATTGAGAATTGCGAGTAGTCCACGTGATTCCATCAGGGCTCGTCATCACGCGGTTGCCTGAACCCGAGAAGCCCACTGCAACGAAGAGACCGTTGCCATATGTAACACCAAACCATTGGTTGTCTGCGGCTGATGCTTGTGATGTCCATGTGACACCATCAGGACTCGTCATTACGCGATTGCCCGTGCCGGTGATTGCAACTGCAACGAAGAGTCCATTTCCGTATGCGATACCCCACCAGTCGTTATCGGCGGCGGAAGCGCGAGTAGTCCATGTGACTCCGAGAGCGCCGGTTGAGTGATTGCTGCTTTGAATCACAATCTTGTAAACAGAGGTAGAGAGCGCAACAGGGGTAGTGAACGTGGCGGTGAAGGTGCCGGAGCCGCTGGTAACGGTCATGCCCGCGCTGCCGACTCCCCCTTGAAATGTTCCGGCGCTGTTATAAATCACGGCGTTAGTCGAGGTTGAATTAAAGAGAGCTAATGGAGTACTGCCTGAGTTCGGATACGCGCTCAGAGTGAAATCGGTGCCGTTGCACGAGCTCGGAATATTGGAGACGGTTACGGAAGAAAAATAGAAGGCGCCAGATCCTGATGCATTAATAAATGATGCATTGGGGGTAACTGTCAGGTTTGTGGCTCCCGAGCATGCTGCAGTTTGAGTGAAGCCTTGTCCAAACTCAATTGCCTGCCCAGTGTTCAGTGAGATATTGGCGGCCAAGGTTGTGTTGAAGAAAAACACGCCAGCAACAATTACTGCCACGGCTCCCAAAATCTTATGCAGTCCGTGGGGCCTGCGAGCTTCTTCGACTACTGGATCATCGAAGTAGTAACCGTCGTCAGGTGAACCACCCTGCGAACTAGTCCCCGACATCCCGAAAGTTTAATCTATTGGTCATCTTGAGTGGGTCCTGACTGACAAACTGACCGAAATGCCCACCCCTGCTGCCTAATTGCTGATTAGTAATTATGTAAATACTCGTCCCAGAGCGTCTTAGCCATCTCGGGCTGTGCAGTTTCCCAGCTGACTCCGAAGACGCTCTGGAAAGCTTGATCAAAAGTTTTGCCTTGCGCCATAAAAGCATCCATTTGAACAAACACTGTAGGCCCCTTTAAGGCGACAAGGATTTCAGAAAGCCGTGTGCCAAGTTTGTAGCCCACCTGATTCATAATGACGTTGCTTCGCCACTTAGTCGCGGCATTTGAAATATCCATGAATCGATTGATCCACGCG
>CAIQXR010000295.1 GCA_903875815.1 uncultured Actinomycetes bacterium | reverse complement strand
TCTTTGTGCCGACCGATACGTTGGAGCAGATCACCAAATATGTGGGCGGGGAAGCTCCTGCGCTTCATCGCATTGGTGGCGCCGATTGGCAGAACGCCAAGCGCCGAGCTCGCAAAGCTGTTAAGCAGATTGCCGCCGAACTGATTCAACTCTATGCAGCCCGCATGAGTGCGCCTGGGTATGCCTTCTCGCCAGATACTGCCTGGCAGCGAGAACTCGAAGCCTCCTTCCCTTATGTAGAAACGATTGATCAACAAGCAACCATCGATGAAGTAAAGCGCGATATGGAGAAGTCGTATCCGATGGATCGCGTCGTTTGCGGCGATGTGGGATATGGCAAGACCGAGATCGCCATTCGTGCTGCATTTAAGGCAGTCCAGGATGGCAAACAAGTCGCTGTTTTGGTGCCGACAACTTTGCTTGTTCAACAACACCTCACTACCTTTGAAAATCGTTATGCCGGATTCCCCATCAAAGTCGCTGGCCTCTCACGCTTTAATACCGCCAAAGAGGGACGGGAAATTTTGGAGAGCCTTAAAGATGGCTCGCTCGATGTGGTTATCGGTACCCACCGGTTGCTCTCGAAAGATGTGGAATTCCGCGATCTCGGACTCGTGATTGTCGATGAAGAGCAACGCTTTGGCGTTGAACATAAGGAAGAGCTGAAGAAAACTCGCACCAATGTCGATGTGCTCTCCATGTCTGCCACGCCGATTCCCCGCACACTGGAGATGGCGATAACAGGTATCCGTGAAATGTCGAACATCACGACACCGCCTGAAGAGCGCCACCCAGTGCTTACCTATGTGGGTCCATATGACCCCAAGCAAGTCACTGCTGCTATTCACCGCGAACTGCTTCGTGACGGTCAAGTCTTCTTCATTCACAATCGGGTGGAGAGCATTGATCGAGTCGCACTCCAACTCAAAGAGTTATTGCCAGAAGCACGCGTTCGCGTTGCTCATGGCCAAATGGGAGAGCGCGAACTAGAAGAAGTAATTCTTGGTTTCTGGGAACGCGACTTCGATATTTTAGTCTGCACCACCATCGTAGAGAGCGGCATTGATATTCCTAATGCCAATACTTTGATTGTTGATCGCGCCGAAAACTTTGGCCTCTCCCAACTCCACCAGTTACGTGGCCGCGTGGGTCGAAGTCGTGAACGCGCCTATGCCTACTTCCTTTATTCACCGGATAAGCCGCTCACTGAAGTTGCGCACGACCGACTTGCAACTATCGCAACAAATACTGATTTAGGTTCGGGCATGCAGGTAGCGCTGAAAGATTTAGAAATTCGCGGCGCTGGAAATCTTCTGGGTGGCGAGCAGTCGGGCCATATTGCTGAAGTTGGCTTCGATCTTTATATGCGCATGGTGGGCGAAGCAGTCGAGGATTACAAGAGCGGATATATCGAAGAGAATCCGAAGATTAAAGAGTGCAAAGTCGAACTTCCGATTACGGCGCATTTGCCAGCTGAGTATGTGCCGTCGGAGAGATTGCGCCTTGATATCTACCGCCGAATGGCAGATTCCCACGATCAAGCAACGCTGGATGCAATTCGCGAAGAACTTGTCGACCGATTCGGCGCGCTACCGAGTGAAGCGGAAAATCTCATGGCCGTTGCAAGCCTGCGCACTTTGGCTAAGAGCTTTGGCCTGACCGAGGTAATGCTGCAAGGCAAATTCCTTCGCATCGGTCCGGTTGTTCTGCCAGATTCCTTGCAGATGCGCCTGAACCGGGTCTACCCAGGATCGCTAGTCAAAGCCGCTACCCAAACCGTCATGGTCGCTAAAACAGCTGCCCCGACATGGGGAAGTGAGCAAGAAAGTGATGACATCGCCACGTTAAATTGGGCGCTGGAGGTCCTCCAAACTATTGTTGCTCCTATGTTCGAGAAGGTCACCTTCCCGGAGAAGAAGCCAAATACCTAAATATCCAATTAACTAAGTTTGAACTAACAGGTCTGGAGCACGAAGTGAAGAAAAAAGTCTTAGCTGGAGTTATTGCACTCACGGGAGTTCTCGCTCTCACTTCATGTGGCCAAGTTAGTTCTGCAGCTGTTATCGGTAAGACTGAAATCTCAGTGTCTACTGTTCAAAAGAGCGTGGATCAGATTCTCGCTGATCGCAAAGGCGTGGATCTCACCGGCGCGCAGGTAGATACCGGCGCAGCGCTGAATCGCGCTCAGCTCCGCTTCTACATGATCTCTTATATTCTCGATCAAGTTGCTGCAGATAAGAAGATCACTGTGACTCCTGCAGAAATCGCTGCAGTTCGTACTGCATTGGTAAATCAAGTCGGTGGCGAGGCAAAGATCCCTCACGCGCTGATTGGCGCGGGACTCACTGCAGCCGAGTTCCCTACTTATATTCGCGGCTACGTAATCCAGACCAAGATTTCGCAATTGGCTAAAGCAGCCGGTATTCCTAATACCAATGGCGAAGCTATTCAGGCACTCGTCGTTGCTTACACCAAAGCTCATAAGGTGACGATTAATCCTCGTTACGGTGCTTGGGATGCAAATACTGCAAATATTGTTGATGCACCATCAACAACTGCGCCAGTAACCACAACTAAGTAACTAATTTCTTAGTTAGGCAATTGCCATGTCGCAATCTCCACTTCTTCGCCTTCGCGAAGTCATGGATACGTTGCGATCTCCAGGTGGTTGTCCGTGGGATGCCGAGCAGACCCATGAGTCGCTGCTGAAATATTTACTCGAAGAGTCATACGAATTCATCGAAGCAGTAGAAGATGGCGATCGCAGCGCAATGCGCGAAGAACTGGGCGATGTACTTTTGCAGGTCTACTTCCATGCCCGCATGGCTGAAGATGATGCGACTGATCCATTCTCTATTGATGATGTTGCAACTGCTGTCGCCGAGAAACTGATCCGTCGCCATCCGCATGTCTTTGGTGATGTACAAGTCTCGGGCAGCGATGAAGTACTGGAAAATTGGGAGGCGATCAAAGCCGCCGAGAAGGGACGCACCTCTGCGACCGATGGCGTGCCACTCGGTCAGCCCGCCCTCGCCCTGGCATCGAAACTGATTTATCGGGCTGAGAAGTTTGGCCATGAAATTTCTATCGACCACCCCGTGGCCATCGATCCCCACCTTTCGGAAGACCAATTAGGCGATCTTCTCTTGGGAATTATCGACCAGGCCACCAAGGCTGGGTTAGATGCTGAAGCGGCCCTGAGAGCGGCCAATAAGCGCTTTATCGGCGAGATTAAGGCGCGAGAAGGCCAGTCCTAGCCCGATAGAATTCAGGCGTGGCATCGTCGCTACTGCACAACCCTTTCTGCCCCTTCTGACCTTTTCAGGCCGTTATTTTTAGGAGACCTCCTGTGGCACTAATCGAAGCAGTTCACGCCCGCGAAATTCTCGACTCCCGCGGAAACCCAACAGTTGAAGTTGAAGTAATTCTTGAAGACGGCTCTAGCAGCCGCGCAGCCGTTCCGAGCGGTGCCTCGACTGGCGCATTTGAAGCAGCCGAACTCCGCGACGGTGGCAAGCGCTACCTCGGTAAAGGTGTGGAGAAGGCAGTTGATTTCGTCAACGATGTTATTGCGCCAGCAGTCTCTGGCTACGACGCACAAGATCAGCGTCTGGTTGACCAAGAGATGATCGATCTCGATGGCACCAAGAACAAGTCCCGCCTCGGCGCTAATGCCATCCTTGGAGTTTCACTCGCCGTTGCTCGCGCAGCTGCTGAATCATCTGATCTCTCTTTCTTCCGCTACATCGGCGGACCAACTGCACATACTCTTCCTGTTCCGATGATGAACATCCTCAATGGTGGCGCTCATGCCGATACCAACGTTGATATTCAGGAGTTCATGATTGCTCCGATTGGCGCAGAATCATTTAAGGAATCCCTTCGTTGGGGCGCCGAGATCTACCACGGCCTTAAGGCAGTGCTCAAGAAGCGTGGTCTTGCTACCAGTATTGGTGATGAAGGCGGCTTCGCTCCCAACCTTGATTCCAACCGCGCTGCACTCGACTTGATCCTTGAAGCTGTTACAGCTGCAGGATTTAAGCCAGGTAAAGATATTGCGCTCGCCATGGATGTTGCTGC
>CAIQXR010000294.1 GCA_903875815.1 uncultured Actinomycetes bacterium | reverse complement strand
TGCTTGGCGATATTCATAGGCGATGCGTGCCACGCGAACAACAGATTCTGGGTCATCGCCATTGACGTGGAAGACCGGTGCCTGAATCATCTTGGCTACATCAGTGGAGTAGGTAGAAGATCGTGAGGCGACAGGTGAAGTGGTGAAGCCCACCTGGTTATTGATGATGATGTGAATTGTTCCGCCGGTGCGATAGCCCTTGAGCTGAGACAAGTTGAGGGTCTCTGCAACTACGCCTTGGCCAGCAAAAGCAGCATCGCCGTGAATCAAGATCGGCATAACAGAGTAAGCATCTTTCACATTGAGCTGATCTTGCTTAGCGCGAACAATGCCCTCAAGTACTGGGTTTACCGCTTCTAAGTGAGATGGGTTAGCAGCCAAATAGATCTTGGTCTGTGCGCCGGATTCTGCGGTAAAGACACCAGCAGTTCCCAAGTGATACTTCACATCGCCGGAGCCATGCACTTGATTCTCGGCGTAGTGGCCTTCAAATTCCTGGAAGATCTGGCCGTAGGACTTGCCACCGATGTTGGCGAGGACGTTGAGACGACCACGGTGTGGCATACCGACGCAGACTTCATCGAGCCCTGATTCAGCGGCCGAGGAGATGATCGCATCGAGTAGTGGAATTACTGATTCGCCACCTTCGAGGGAGAAGCGCTTTTGCCCGACGTACTTAGTCTGAAGGAATGATTCGAAAGCTTCTGCGCTGTTGAGTTTGCGCAAGATGCGAAGTTGTTCTTCACGTGGTGTGCGAGGAGCGCCCACTTCTACGTGCTCTTGAATCCACTTACGCTCTTCTGGACTCTGGATATACATGTACTCCACACCAATGGTGCGGCAGTAAGAATCGCGGAGAATTCCGAGAACCTTGCGAAGTTTCATCATTGGCTTGCCGCCAAATCCACCGGTCGCAAATTCGCGATCGAGGTCCCACAGAGTAAGTCCATGAGTAACAACATCGAGATCAGGATGTGAGCGCTGCTGGTATTCCAGTGGATCGATATCGGCCATCAAGTGACCAGTGGTGCGATAAGCATCGATCAACTTCTGAACGCGCGCAGTCTTTCCGACTTGATCGTCCTTCGAGAATTGCATGTCAGCAATCCAACGAATCGGCACGTAGGGAATACGAAGTGCAGCGAAGATCTCGTCGTAGAAGCCACCTTCACCGAGCAAGATTTCGTGAATGCGACGCAAGAAGTCGCCTGATTGCGCGCCTTGAATAATTCGGTGATCGTAGGTGCTGGTCAGTGTGATGACTTTGCTAATCGCGAGTTGAGCGAGAGTCTCTTCGTTCGCCCCTTGGAATTCAGCGGGGTAATCCATCGCGCCCACGCCAAGAATGAGGCCCTGGCCTTCGACCAAGCGAGGAACGGAGTGAACTGTTCCAATTGTTCCTGGGTTGGTGAGCGAGACGGTTGTGCCAGCGAAATCTTCTACGGTGAGCTGACCATTGCGGGCCTTGCGCACAGTGTCTTCATAAGAAGCCCAGAACTGAGCGAAGTCGAGATCTTCGCAACCCTTAATAGAAGGCACGAGAAGTTGGCGAGTGCCATCGGGCTTTGCCAAGTCGATCGCGATACCGAGGTTGATGTGCTCGGGACGACCCACGGCAGGTTTGCCATCGAGCTGACCAAAGAAAGCATTCATCTCTGGCATCTGGCGAATCGCCTTAACCATCGCGTATCCGATGATGTGAGTAAATGAAACTTTGCCACCACGGCCGCGCTTCAAGTGATTGTTAATAACGGTGCGATTGTCGATCATGAGTTTTGCGGGAATAGCACGCACCGATGTTGCGGTCGGAACAGTGAGCGATGCCTCCATTGCTTGGACAACACGAGCGGACACACCACGAATCGGCTCCAGTGTTGATGCAGAAGGCGTGACCAATGTAGGAATTGGCTTCACGACTGGATCAGCGGGAAGTGGTGTCGGGTTCTGTGGTTGCGTCATGGCAGGTGTGACCGTCTCTGTGACTTGTGGTGCGGGCGGAGTAATGGGTGTGGTGGATGGTGCAGGTGTTGAAACTTGAGCAGGCGCTGAAACCGATGGAGTAATTTGTGGCGTGGGCGCGGCGGGAGTAATCGGCGCAGAAGGAGTTGCAGGCGCACTTGAAATTGGAGTCGCTGGTGTTGAAATAACTGGCGCAGAATCTTTTGCGGCTGACTTAGGAAGTGGTGGCGTTCCACCTTTAGGTGCATCGGCGAGAGGCGGAAGAGTTGATTTGTTTCCTGCAC
>CAIQXR010000293.1 GCA_903875815.1 uncultured Actinomycetes bacterium | reverse complement strand
GTCTGCGAAACCATAGCCGCTACCTCTTCGCGAGCAAGGGCAATAATTGAATCGGCGCTTTGACGAGCTTCTTCGATGATGTGCTCGTGCTCGTTCAGAATGTTCTGCGCCCGATCAAGATCAGAAGGGAAAGTCTGCGCAATATCTTCCAGGACTTCAATCATCTCGCCGCGATGAAGAACGCAACTAGCAGAAAGTGGAACGCCGCGAGATTCTTCGACCATCGTGATCGCGCTCTGAACCTTTTGGATAACTTCCATGGGTCTACCTCTTTCTGATTTCCAGCTCGTGCTGTGGACTTACGTCTTTTTACTTCTTGGCCGAACGTTGGTCAGCGAGGCGCTTTCCCAATCGCTCTAAGATCTGTGTGGGCACGTATCCCGAAACATCTCCGCCGTGGCTGGCAATTTCCTTGATGAGAGATGAGGAGAGGAATGAGTGCGCTGGTGAAGTCGACATAAAGAGCGTCTCGATGCCCTGCAACTGATAGTTAATCTGTGACATCTGGAGTTCGTAATCAAAGTCAGTAACTGCTCGTAGGCCTTTAACGATGGAGTCGATACCTTGGTTCTTGCAGTAATCCACCAAGAGGCCGGACCATGAGTCGACTTTCACATTGGGATATTGAGCAGTAACTTCCGCAATCATGGCCATCCGCTCATCAACGGTGAAGAGTGATTGCTTGGTCTGATTTACTAAAACTGCGATCGTCACTTCATCAAAGAGCTTGGCTGCTCGATCGATGATGTCGAGGTGCCCATAAGTAATGGGATCGAAAGATCCGGGACAGACGACGCGTTTCACGGTTAAACGCTAGCAGACCGCCCGCCGTAGAAGATACTTCCCTGCCCATATGAGCGTACTTTCTCCAGAACAAATGGCGCGGGCCAGGTGAAGGGTGATTCTTTGGTGCGACGTTCAATTGCGATCAAACCATTTTCTGCAAGCAAGCCATTGATGTGAATGCTGAGGAGCAACGACTCAATTTCATCATTGGGTACTTCGTATGGTGGATCCATAAAAATAATATCGAAACCTTGATCATGCGGCACTGACACGTAACGACTTGCAGGCGTATTGATGACGGAGAATTTTCCGTCAGGTTGAGTGACTAATTCAAAATTCTTGGTGGTGATTTTAGAAGTGGGCTCGTGACTTTCAACTGCGACAACTTGTGCAGCGCCACGCGATAGCGCTTCAACTCCGACCGCGCCAGAGCCGGCAAAGAGGTCGAGAAAAGCAATGCCTTCCATTCCACCGAAGGTGGAATCAAGTGAGGAGAAGAGACCTTCGCGCGCACGATCAGATGTGGGGCGAGTTGTATCAGGTGGTGAAAAGAGAGTTTTTCCCTTATTGGAACCGGCGATGATGCGCATAGTGCTAACGCTACCTCTCTACCCTTTATCCATAAAACTTGCCGAATCTTCATTTCGCAGTTCAGCTACCTTGGCTTGTAGTTCTGGGAGATTGGCGAGCGAAGCATCTTTCTCAATTAGCGCGACTGCTTCCTGGCGAGCAATTTCAATGAGCGGTTCATCGCGCAAAACTCGAAGCAAGCGCAACTGTGAGCGAGTTCCCGATTGTGACGTTCCGAGAACATCGCCTTCGCGGCGTTGATCTAAATCGATCCGTGATAACTCAAAGCCGTCGAGCGTTCCAGCAACAGCAGAGAGGCGCTCAATCGCAGGCGACTCTTCCGGCGCCGAACTCACTAAGAGGCAGAGTCCAGGTACCGAGCCTCGACCAACGCGGCCACGCAGCTGGTGCAATTGAGATACACCGAAACGATCGGCATCCATAATTACCATCATGGATGCGTTGGGAACATCCACACCCACTTCAATTACAGTGGTAGAAACCAAGACATCAATTTCGTTGGTAGTAAAGGCCTGCATCGTGGCATCTTTTAATTCGGTGCTCTGGCGGCCATGCAACGGTGCTACTCGCAAACCTTTGAGTGCGCCCAGTGCTAACTCTGGCGCTAATTCCTCGACGGAAGTCATTTCTCCGCCGCCTTGATCTTCCTCATCGAAAGAATCCCCCATCAATTTCGCCATTGCTCTATCGGCATCGGTGATAGGTGATTTTTTCGCGTCCGGGTCTGGAGCAGTAATTCGTGGCGCGACGATATAGGCCTGGTGCCCCTTGGCGACCTCTTCCTTAATTCGCTCCCAAGCGCGATCTAAATAGTGGGGCTTTTCTAATACGGGAATGACGTGAGTAGTAATCGGAGATCTGCCAGAAGGTAATTGGCGCAGCGTGGAAATGTCGAGATCACCAAAGATAGTCATAGCCACAGTTCTGGGAATAGGAGTCGCGGTCATTACGAGAAGATGCGGCGGATTCTCCGCCTTCGCCCGCAGTGCATCTCGTTGCTCCACGCCAAAGCGGTGCTGCTCATCGACCACAATTAATCCGAGATCGTGGAAGTTCACACCTTGACTCAAGAGCGCGTGAGTACCGATAACAATTCCAGCTTCACCTGATGAGATTCGTCCTAACGCTTCTTTTTTAGCAGCTGCCGACATCGAACCTGTCAGGAGCGCTAATTGCGTGCCCTGGTCGGAACCTCCGAGCGTTCCGCGCTCGGCGAGCGGTCCCAAAATTTTTTTCATCGTTGCAAAATGTTGTTGAGCGAGTACTTCTGTTGGCGCCAGCAGGGCCGCTTGTCCCCCGCTATCAACAATCGCCAACATGGCGCGAAGTGCCACCACCGTCTTTCCCGAGCCAACTTCACCTTGAAGTAAACGATGCATGGGGTAAGGCTTTTGGAGATCGGCTTCAATCTCTGCATTCACCTCGCGTTGGCCCTCAGTAAAGCTCCACGGCAGTGCCTGCTCAAATGCCTTCACCAATCCATCGCCGGAAATAGTGCGCTGTGATGTTCGAAGTAATTTGTATTCAGCTTTTCGCTGCGCTAAAACCAATTGCAACAAGAGCGCCTCATCGAAAGTGAGTCGTTCGCGGGCTAGATCAGCCGCTTCACGTGATTCTGGCTGGTGAATAATTCGAAGCGCTTCCTGCATGGTGGGATAACCATGGGCGAGCGCAATTTCAGCAGGGAGATAATCCGGGACTTCATCGAGACTATCGAGCGCCAACGAGACACACTGCTCGATTTTCCAGGATGGCATTTTCGCGAGCGCGGGATAGACCGGAATGAATTTGCCAGCAAACTTAGCGACTGCCTCGTCCTCATCATCACCATCCGGAATTAATTGATAATCAGGGTGCGAGAGCTGGCGCTTTTCTTTGAAGAACGAAACTTTGCCAGCGAACATGCCACGCCGACCCACACGAAGTTCCTTCTCTCGCCACGGCTGGTTGAAGAAGGTCAGTGACATCTTCGCGGTGCCATCCGTCACGATCACTTCCAAGATTTTGCGACCATTGGCATGGCGAAGTTGCGAGGCCGAGATTTCAGCGAGAACGGTGGTCTCATCCCCATCGGCGAGCGCAGAGATATCCGAGAGTTCGCCTCGTCCCACATAGCGACGTGGGTAATGGCGGAGCAGATCGCCCACAGTGAGCATCCCGAAGCCCTTCTGCAAGGCTTGGGCGGTCTTATCCCCCACCACTGCCTTGAGAGGGGTGCCCATATCTGCCATGGCGCTATCTTGCCCGCTTCCCTGCCGAGTTACGGGGATGCCCGCACGAATTGGCGCTTTGGCCTCCCGAGGAGGTAACCTGTGCGCCTTAACGAGATGAAATTCATCAGTTCTAAGATTTAAGGGAGTACCACGATGGCCTCAAACTGCGACGTATGCGGCAAAGGACCAAGCTTCGGCAATAACGTCTCCCACTCCATGCGCAAGACCCGCCGCCGTTGGAATCCAAATATCCAGCGCGTTCGTACCCTTGTTGG
>CAIQXR010000292.1 GCA_903875815.1 uncultured Actinomycetes bacterium | reverse complement strand
CGAAGTCGATAGGGCTGTGCAATAACAAGTGCGGCAACTCCCCCACCCATTAGCCCTACGACGCCCGCAATATGTGAAAGTCGAATGCCCGAAATGAAGAGCATCATCGCCATGATTCCGGCGAGAATAGAGGTATCACCTAGGTCTCGACCCACAAGAACCAGCGCTAAAAAGATGAGGGTGCCACCGAGTAGAGAAATGAAGGCGTTCGATTCATAGCCAGCATCTAACTTCCGCTGGTGGCGCTTTAGCTGCATGGCGATCCAAAAGACCAATGCCAACTTGGCAAACTCGCTCGGTTGAATCGTGAAGGATCCAAAACCGATCCAGTTTCGGTTGCCATTAATTGTTCGGCCGAGGTGCGGCACCAGCGGCAAGCAGAGTGATACAGCTCCAACCGGCAGGGCAAGCTTTGCTAGCCGCTCCCACTTAGTTGGATGAAGCCGTACTCCGACAACCGCGATTCCGACGCCAATTACAACAAAGAGGAGTTGCTTCAAGAAAATCGCATAGCTCGAGCCCGACTGCTGGAAGGACTGAACCGCGGAGGCGGACAACACCATGATCAAGCCGAGCCCGGAGAGGAATCCGACCGCGGTCAGTATGAGGTAGTAGCTCGCCTCTGGCTTTGCAAGAAAATGAATATATTTCCGAGTCTTCATAAGCCCAGCTCTTTTCGGACCGCGTTAGCGAACGCTTCCCCGCGATGTGAGTACGAGGTGAATTGGTCCATCGATGCACATGCCGGTGCAAGTAATACGGTGTCGCCTGATCGCGCGACTGTGTGGGCAATTGCGACGACTTCGGCCATCAGGATCTCTGCGGGTGCATCATTGTTGACATCATGAATTTTTACATGCGGTGCATGGTTCGCAAGTGCAGCTCGAATTATTTCTCGGTCTTGGCCAATCAAAATCGCTTCCTTGATTCGCTGCCCCATTTTTTGCACGAGTGCATCCATCGATGCGCCCTTCGCTAATCCACCTGCAATCCAGATGACTGAGAGATATGAAGAGAGCGCCGCGGTAGCAGCGTGTGGGTTGGTCGCCTTTGAATCGTTCACCCATGTGACGCCATTGTGTTCAGCGACAATTTCTAACCGATGACGATCTGGCGCAAACGCAATCAAACCAGCTCGTATCGCTGGGTGCGGAATGCCAAGCGCGAGCGCTAAACCAGCCGCCGCCATCGCATTCATGATGTTATGAGGAACCGGATGAGTAAAGTCGAGCAGTTCGGCAATGAGCTCAGCATTCTCTGCATCAATCGAAAATGCGCGGTCGACCAAAATATTTTCTACTAAACCGATCTCGCCCGATTGTGGCGTATCCAAACTGAAGAGAACCTTGCGCCCCGACCACGAAATCGCACGCAGAATGATCTCGGGATCATTGAGGTTGAGAATTGCGGTCTGGGTCTGAGAAAGCAGCTTCATCTTCGCGGCGGCATATTCCTTAAATGAACCATGCCAATCAATGTGATCTTCAGCGATGTTCAGAACGGCAATGGCTTCGTATCGCGGCAGAGTGGAGCCGTAGATTTGAAAAGACGAGAGCTCGAGCGCCAAAACGTCGTATGCCTCGGGGTTGAGAAGAGCGGTCAAGACAGTGGTCCCCACGTTTCCGCAGGCGATTCCACGGACGTCACTGGCTTTGAGAATTGATTCCACCATCTGAATCGCGGTTGTCTTGCCGTTGGTACCAGTCAGACCCACCCATTTCTGAAGTGGTGCAATCTCCATCTTTGCCCGCCAAGCGAAATCAATCTCGCCATAGGTGGTGATGTTCCGAGCACGAAGTTCATCAAAGAATCGGTGATCAGGGCGCCAGCCTGGCGAGGTAATCGCCATT
>CAIQXR010000291.1 GCA_903875815.1 uncultured Actinomycetes bacterium | reverse complement strand
TGATGGATCTGGGCAACGGAACTCAACACGCTTTGCCTTGGGATTGGATCCGGTGATTGGGATACGGATACAAGCAGATCGGTTACGAGCTGAGTAAACGAGGTTTACTGGCGCTTCATAGCCTGGGACCAAGCGGTGGTAGGAGTTAACGGTTGGGTTGGTGAATGCGAGAAGTGAAGGAGCATGCTTCAAAAGACCACCGATATACCAACGAGCCATATCGGAGAGATCGCCGTAGTTGCCAGCTTCGAAGAAGAGTGGCTTGCCATCCTTCCAGAGTGATTGGTGGACGTGCATACCGGAACCATTGTCGCCAAAGAGTGGCTTAGGCATAAAGGTTGCAGTCTTGCCATTCTCCCAAGCAACGTTCTTGATGACGTACTTGAACTTCATGACATCATCGCCAGCAGAGAGGATGTCGGAGAAGCGGTAGTTGATCTCCATCTGGCCAGCAGTTCCCACTTCGTGGTGTGAGCGCTCAACGAGAAGTCCCACTTTGCCGAGCTGCATGGTCATCGCATCGCGAATATCTGCAAGCTGATCGGTTGGTGATACTGGGAAGTATCCGCCCTTGTAACGAGTCTTGTAACCACGGTTTGCAGAGCCATCAGCTTCAAGAGAAGCACCTGTGTTCCATGCGCCTTCGATGGAATCGATGAAGTGATGTGAGGCATTCTGTGATGTTGCGAAGTTCACTTCGTCAAAGACGTAGAACTCAGCTTCTGGAGCGAAGAATGCAGTGTCTGCAATTCCGGTGCTCTTCAAATATTCAACCGCCTTAGCAACGACGCCACGTGGGTCGCGTGAGTAAGGGGAGTTGTCGATGGGATTGTGAACGGAGAAGAGGATGACGAGGGTCTTCTCTTTGCGGAATGGATCGATGAATGCTGATCCTGGAATAGGAAGCAACTTCATGTCAGACTCGTGGATGGACTGGAAGCCACGAATCGATGAACCATCGAACATAAGACCGTCCGTGAAGACAGCTTCGTCGAAAGATTCAACGGGAACGTTGAAGTGATGCTGGATGCCAGGAAGATCGATGAAGCGAACGTCAATCAACTTCACATCGTTCTTCTTGATGAAATCAAAGATTTCAGATGAATTCTTAAACATTTTTTCTCCTGGTTAACTCGTCGCGATCAAAAATCGTGAGGGACTTTAAGGAAAAAGTTCGGCGCGTCATCGGGCCAGAACTCGGGTAAAACAGGTGCTTGCTACAGGGGAGAATCTAAGGTTTGAGCGTGAAAAGAGGGTTGCCCTTATGTTACGGGAATGTTTCATAACCCGAAGTAAGGGTTGAGGGTTTGAAGGGACAGGCTCAAGAATCGCCCTGAGCCTTGCGGCTAGGCTCAGGGCCATGAGTTCCGCAAATATCCCAGGAAGCACAGCCGGCCTCGGGCGGCGTTTTGCAGCGATCGCCGTCGATTGGTTTATCGCCGACCTCTCGGTCGGGCTTATCCCGAAGATTTCCTATGGCGAGCGATCGCTGGCAACTTCATTACTTTTCTTGGTGGAGTTGATTCTGCTGACAACCCTCACTGGATCATCGATCGGCCAAAAACTCTTCAATCTCAAAGTCGTCGAATCTGACACAAGCGGAGCAGTGACGGTGGGGCGAATCGCGCTTCGCAGTTTCTTGATTGTTCTGGTTCTTCCAGCTGTCTTTACCAAAGAGGGCAGGGGATATCACGACATTATTTGTCGAACTAAAGTAGTAAACGTCTAGCCGTTTGAAAAGGTTTAGCGCTTAGGCATCTTTACACCCTTGGGCATGGGCCCCTTAGGGATCGGCATATTCATTCCACCGACAGCTTTAATTCGATTGCGAACTTCGCGCATCTGAGCAGTTGAGAGCTTCTTGGGAAGCTTTTTCATATGCTTCTGGAGTTTGCGAATCTTGATCTGACCTTCGTCATTGCCGACGTAAATTTCAGTGATTGGAACACCGGAAACAAATCGATCCATATGCTTGTGTTCGTCCTGCATCAATTGACGGACGCCACGACCACCTTCGCCGACTAGAACAATACCTGCGCGACTTACTGAGCGGTGGACCATATCTTGCTCGCGATTAACACGCACTGCGGGGGTTGTTGAAACTCCTTTGCGAATCGCCATCAAAACTGATGCACCAGCGCCAAGTTGTCCTTCGATGGAAGAGAAAGCTGCGGAATTTGCTTGGCGAGTAAAGAAGAAGAATGCAACAAGGATTCCGAGCGGTGTGCCAATAATTCCAAAGTAGATGGGATGCCCAAGAGTGGAACCAAAGATCACAGCTCCGATAAGTACGGCAACGCCGAGTAAGGCTGCCCAAACAATAGCCATTGGCTTCTCGCGACGCGTAAGAGCGAAGGCATCCTTGAGAACGGCGAGCTGACCTTGAGATTCACCCGGTGCTGCTTGAGCTTTTTCGGCCTTCTTGGTGCGCTTAAACAGTGCCATTACTTCTTCTCCTTGTTGTCGCGTTCTAATTTCTCTTGCTTTGCCTTCAGATATTCAGCGAATTCTAGATTAACTTGCTCGAGTGTTGGGGCAGTTCCACCCAGTCGAGCCGGCGCCCACCATTGGCCCTCATGACTATCTGGGTATTCGGCCTGCACTTTGGCCAGCAATACGCCTAAGCGACTTTTGAGCTCGGCTTCAGCGGCCTCCACATCTTCGCCCTTTGTCACAATAAAAGGTTCTCCAAACGCCACAGTAACGGGGAATTTATTCCGCTTGAAATCAGGCTTGCGTTTCTTTGTCATGATCCGCTGACTACCCCAAACGATGGTGGGGATGATCGGAACATGTGCGCCCATCGCAAGACGGACGGCGCCAGTTTTCATTTCGGCAAGTTCAAAACTTCGAGAGATAGTGCCCTCCGGGAAGATGCCGACGATCTCGCCAGCACGAAGCGCGCGAAGTGCTGCAACGAAAGATGATGAACCACTCTCTCGATCCACGGAGATGTGGTGCATCCCGCGCATCAGAGGGCCGGAGATTTTGTGATCGAAAATCTCTTTCTTGGCCATAAATCGAACATAACGATTGGCGGGCAGTGCTGCCGTTCCGGCTAGCGCAAAATCCAAATATCCAATGTGGTTGATCGCCAGAATCGCGCCACCTTGACGAGGCACATTCTCTTCACCTTCGAAATCAAAGCGAAGCCCCAAATATTTCCAGAAAGTCTTGATCGCAAGAATTACTGGGGGATAGACCAGGTCAGCCATTAATGGAAGCCCGCTTCTCTTGTGCTTGCTTATACAGGCGACCTGCGCGATAGCTAGAACGAACTAGTGGACCACTCATAACCCCAGAGAATCCAATCTCTTCCGCTTCCTTAGCGAGTTCGACGAATTCTTCAGGCTTGACCCAACGAACTACGGGGTGGTGATTTGGAGTTGGTCGCAAATATTGAGTGATGGTGACGATGTCGGTCCCAGCATCGTGAAGATTGCGAAGTGCTTCAGATGCCTCTTCACGCGTCTCGCCCATTCCAAGAATGAGATTGGATTTGGTAATCAAACCAAAATCGCGAGCCATAGAGATCACTTGGAGGGAGCGGTCATATCTAAATCCGGGGCGAATCTCTTTAAAGATGCGCGGAACGGTTTCGAGATTGTGTGCGAATACTTCCGGGCGAGAGCTAAAGACCTCGTTGAGGTAGACCGGATTTGCAGAGAAATCAGGCGCCAACATTTCGACACCAATTCCTGGATTGAGTTCGTGAACTAACCGAATGGTCTCGGCATAAAGCCAAGCACCTTCATCGTCAAGGTCATCTCGCGTAACACCAGTGATGGTGGCGTAATTGAGTCCCATAGTTTTGATTGACTCGGCAACGCGGCGAGGTTCATCGCGATCGAGTGGGTCGGGCTTGCCAGTATCGATGTTGCAGAAGTCGCAACGACGAGTACAGCGATCACCACCAATGAGGAATGTTGCTTCCTTATCTTCCCAGCATTCAAAGATATTAGGGCAGGCAGCTTCTTGGCAGACAGTGTGAAGTCCTTCAGAGACCACGAGCGAACGAAGGGCTGTGTATTCAGGACCCATCTTCGCTTTGGTCTTAATCCACTCAGGTTTGCGTTCAATAGGTACGGCGGCGTTGCGCGCTTCGATACGAAGTAATTTGCGACCTTCAGGAGCAATAGTCATGCGATCACCTTTGCTAACGCTTCATACATATGTTTTTCCACGATCGGAGCAACTTCTGCAATCGTGATATCGCGGCCGATTTCGGCGGAGAGAGTTGTGACATCGGCATCGGCTATGCCACAGGGAATGATCTGCGAGAAAGGGAGCAGGCTTGGGTTTACGTTGAGGGCAAAGCCGTGCATGGTGACGCCTTTAGCTACTCGGATGCCAATCGCTGCCACCTTTCGATCGCCACGATCATCGCGCACCCAAACGCCGGTGCGATCACAAATATTTATTGTCGCGAGTCCTAGTTCGCTGCATGCGGCAATCAGTGCGCCTTCGACCTGGCGAACAAAGCCAACGACATCATTTCGGTTCTTTAATTTCACGATCGGATATCCGACGAGTTGGCCTTCGCCATGCCAGGTGATTTTTCCACCACGGTCGACATCGATGACAGGCACACCATTTTGAGGACGTTCATGTTCTTCAGTTCTACGTCCGGCGGTATAGACCGATGGGTGCTCCAAGAGAATGAGGGTATTGGGACGTTCGCCTGCGACTACTTGCTCGTGAATGCGGCGCTGGGCATCCCATGCCTCTTGATAATCGGTCAAGCCGTTATCGAGCATTCGCTTCAGAGCGATGCCTGAAGTGACTGTGGGTGCCATGTGCCCAGCCTAATTGAGAGGGCGGAGATAGGGTAAATCAGGAGATTGAGAGCCAAATTGGCTAAACTCAGGCTCGTCTTCGCTCCCTAGGAGCCATATTTCGAGCAATGTAAATCACGTTCAATCACGTTCGCCCGACCGAGAGATGGATCGATATGTCTAAGAATGCCCAGGAGAAAGCTCCTAACCTCAACAGCCTCAAAGGCCATCGCAAACCCCTCTGGGTAGCCGTGGCGGTCGTACTGCTCTGGTTCATGGTCAGCGGAGTTACTGGCCCACTATTTGGCTCACTCTCCACTGTTCAGAAGAACGACAATTCGAAATTCTTGCCCGCTAACTCAGAGGCCTCCAAAGCAACTGATGCGATCGCCAAGTTCTCGACATCAAACAACGATCAATTCCCAGCTCTCGTGCTCTTTGTTGGATCGGTGACTCCAGCGAAAATCGCTGCGACCCAAGGATTTGTTCAGGGCTTAGCTGCCTTGCCATTAGTCGATTCCAAAGGCGCTGCACTTAAAGATAAGAACGGTAAGGAAGCTCATCCATTACTCGGTTCTTTCTATTCGAAGTCTGGCCAAGTAGCTGCCTTCCCATCACAAAGTGGCCAGGCAATGCTGGCATCACTTCCGCTCAGCGCCGATATCGCTACCCAGCTATTGCCCGATGGAAAGAGCCCAGCTCTACCAGGTGTGATTGCTGCAGTTCGCTATTACTCATCACAGTTCGCAACGAAGAACGGATTCATTACACACACCACTGGCTTTGGAGGATTGTTAGCTGACTTGTTCGGCGCATTCGGTGGACTTGATTCCAAGCTTCTTCTTGTCACTGGTCTTCTCGTTTCGATTATTTTGATCTTCGTTTACCGTTCGCCAGTTCTCTGGATCTTGCCGCTCATGTCGGCAGGT
>CAIQXR010000290.1 GCA_903875815.1 uncultured Actinomycetes bacterium | reverse complement strand
TTCTCAATCTCAGGTGCTGGAATGGGATTGAAATTAAGTGCATCTAAAACGGTGTCGAATCCCAAATCGAGATGGCCATCTTTCGTTCCATCAACAGCAAAATCGGTCCACTCTAATAATGCCGAGAGATCAGTGGGCTCTTGTAGCTCCAAGACAAAGATCCCGGCATCAATAGCGTGCGGTGTTCCTGCTGGGACAAAGATGGAGTCTCCTGCTTTCACTTCAACGCTCTTGAGTGAAGCGAGAAGCGCTGCCGAATCTTGCCGCTCAACTAATTCAGCAACTGCTGATTTCTTCATCTCTTTCTCAAAACCGAGTCCGACAGTTGCCCCTGTCGGCGCCTCCAAAATAATCCATGCTTCAGTCTTGCCATGGTTGAGCGATAGATGATCTTTGGCGAATTTTCGATTGGGGTGGAAGTGAACCGGGAGGCGCTGATCAGGATCTAGGAGCTTGACCAATACTTCGATGCTCGTGGAGTAGGCAGCTAAATGTTCAGCCCCGAGCCATTCTTCAGGTGAGGATTCGATCGCATCTTTGAGATAACGACCATCGCTCAATACAGAGAGACCTTGCGACTCTGCGCCGAATCGAGTTGTTGTCGATCCGATCCACTCTTCGGGACGCATCGGACCACCGGGTCCACCGCGAAGCGCGCCAATTCGGTTACCGCCTTTATAGAAGTGATCAAATTGATTGGCGGGGAGTTTCTCTGGCTTCGCCATTATTTTTCTCCAGTCGATTCTTTGGTGATGCGATCTAAGTGAAGTGTGTGAGCTAGTAAACCACTTCCCATAAGGGCGAAAGCGGGAACGAGAAGCGCTAGCGGAAGTCCAATCCACCCAGCGAGAAGTGAGACTAGACCGCGCCCAATAAAGAAGCCAGCGGCAGCGGTAATTGCCATTCGTGAGAGCGCACGAGCCGTCGGCACGCCAGGAATACTGCCCGCCACACTGACATATGACGGCGGCATGGGTGAGACGCCAAAGCCAAGAATTGCATAGGCGATACACATCACGATGAGCGCATCCCATTTGCTGTGATGAACGACAAGGTGCGAAATGATCAAACCAGCGGCATATCCGGCCCCGCCAATTAGTCCACCGACACGAATGACTTTAGGAATTCCCACTTTGTCGATGATTTTTCCCACTGAGAATCGACCGATTACTTGGGCAATCACAAAGGCGCTATATCCCAAAGTATTGAATCCAATCCCGACGTGGAGATCTTCTTTGAGCAAAATCGAAGACCAATCGCCTACCGAGACTTCACCAATGGTTGCGAGCAACGAGCCCAGCGATACTAAATAAAGAAAATTCTTGATGTGCTGCGGAATAGGCTCGTCATTTGGCACAGCAGCATTTCTTTTAACATCTAAATCATCCACGCTCTTGGGGAGGAGCGCATTATTGATAGCAACCACTCCCACCATTGCCAAAGCGATATTGATAGAGATGTGCATAGCCGGGGTTAGGAATTTTGCCACCGAACCAGCGATGAGTGATGCCGTAAGTGCACCGATGCTCCATGCGCCATGGAATGACGGCATTAAAGATCGTCCGGTGTACTCCTGAATCATCGACCCTTGGGTATTGCAGGCAACATTGGCCAATGAGTAAGTCATGCCCGCCGAAAAAGCGATGATCGGCAATTGCCAGAGTGCGTTAGCAAAACCATAAGCTACCTGCGAGGCGCCGACACCAAAGAGAACAAATTTAGCCATTGTTCGCGTGCCCATATATGAGGCGATACGGCGACCATAGAGATTGCCAACAATCGCTCCTAAGTTGCCGAGCATTATGCTCAAACCAAATGCGGTGTCCGATGAATGAGTCTGGGATTTAATCTCAGCAAATCGCGCAGATGTGGCAGCGACTGCCATTCCCATGAAGAAGAAGGTAACTCGAAGTCCCCACCTGGCCCGATTGACGCGGGTCATATCGGGGGCGGAGTTCACCTCTGAATTCTATCGGCGCACACCCGAAATTAATTTAGTTGGGCGAGGATTCTTTGCGCATCACTCTCAGGATCAGACGAGAGTTCGATAACAATTGTTGCGGCTTGACGATAGCGAGGATCTCTGCGAATAAAACGCTCCGAAATTACCTGCTCTGCATCGCCATTGTGAAGTGCTTGGCGACCCACGCCCGATTTTCCAATTTTCGACCGGTTGAGAAGCTCGGTCACGGGAAGGTAAAGATAAATTGCAGTAATGGATTGCAGGAGCGATATGCACTGATCTTTATCGATCACCGAGGCGGCAGCGCCCGCTATATATGGTGCTGGGCGGTTGAGAATATCCATCAAGTAATTCTCTTCTAGATCATGCAGCTGCTGAATCGATAGCGCTGACAGCTCAGCTTCACTCATTCCACTCAATCGCGCCATTTCGTGATCGTTATCGATGTAACTCCAGCCGAGTTCGCGGG
>CAIQXR010000289.1 GCA_903875815.1 uncultured Actinomycetes bacterium | reverse complement strand
TCGCTTACTGAAGGATCTCTTGAAGGATCCTGAGATGGGTAAGCACTTCGTACCAATCATTCCGGATGAAGCTCGTACCTTCGGTATGGATTCACTCTTCTCCTCACTCAAGATCTACTCCCCTCATGGTCAGAATTACGCATCTGTAGACCGTGAATTGATGCTCTCCTACAAGGAGTCGACATCAGGCGTGATCTTGCACGAAGGAATTAATGAGGCGGGATCGACTGCATCATTTACTGCGGTGGGTTCTTCCTACTCCACACACGATGTGCCAATGATTCCCATCTACATCTTCTATTCAATGTTCGGTTTCCAGCGCACCGGTGATGCATTCTGGGCTGCGGCCGACCAAATGGTCCGCGGATTTGTTCTTGGCGCAACTGCCGGTCGCACCACCCTCAACGGAGAAGGCTTGCAGCATGAAGATGGCCACTCGCTCGTCTTAGCGTCAACCAATCCTGCAGTCGTCGCTTACGACCCAGCATTCGCCTTTGAAGTCGGACATATCGTTCGCGATGGCCTCAAGCGCATGTACGGTGAAAATAGCGAGAACGTTTTCTACTACATGACCGTCTATAACGAGCCATATGTACAGCCAGCAGAACCAGCCAACTTGGATCTCGATGGACTTCTCAAGGGAATTTATCTCTTCCAGGAATCTGGCGTTCGCAGCAAGAAGAAGGCACAGATTCTCGCCTCTGGTGTTGCAATGAACTGGGCTCTTAAGGCGCAGCGCTTGCTCGAGGAGGATTGGGGCGTTAGCGCCAATGTCTGGTCAGTCACATCATGGAACGAACTTCGTCGCGATGGTCTGGCTGTTGATCGCCATAACTTGCTCAATCCTGATGATCAGCGCAAGGCCTATGTGACCAAGAAGCTCGCTGGTCATGATGGTCCAGTAATTGCTGTCAGCGATTTCATGCGCTCCCTTCAAGACATGATCGCACCATGGGTGCCACAGAAGTTCTACTCACTCGGAACCGATGGCTTTGGCCTCTCCGATACCCGCGGTGCACTTCGTCGTCACTTCAAAGTCGATGCTGAATCCATCGTCGTTGCTACTCTCGCACAACTCGCTGCGACCGGTGAAGTCAAGCCAAAGGTTGTTCGGGAAGCGCTCGAGAAGTATCAGCTCCACGATGTCACTGCGGCCGAAGCAGGAAATACCGAAGGTTCCGGATGATCGGTCGCTTTCCCATCCTCGATATCGCACCGCGCGTTGAATTCGGTGGCGAGTTTGTTGGTGTGAAAGCGATAACCCATGAGTCGATTGAAGTCAGTGCCACCATTATTCGCGAGGGCCACGACTCACTCTCTGCACAAGTAATTCTCTATGGCCCTAATGGCGCCGAAATCTCCCGTACTCCCATGGTGGAGAAATGGAAAGGCAGCGATCGCCTTAGTGCGACCGTAACACCCAACGCCATTGGCCACTGGCATTTTGCCATCGAAGCTTTTGACGAACAAGACCCCGCTCGCAATCGCGATGCTGCGCGTATCTCATGCATGAGTGAGAAATACCCTATTTATGTTGAAGGCGAGCGTGCACTAGTCGGTGCTTGGTATGAATTCTTCCCACGAAGTGAAGGCGCAATTAAGAATCCCGATGGCTCCATAACATCTGGCACTTTCACCACAGCGATCGCGAGTTTCCAGCGCGTTGCCGATATGAAATTTGATGTCCTCTATATTCCACCAATTCATCCGATTGGGCTCGCGTTTCGCAAAGGCAAGAACAATTCACTCGACGCACTCCCCACAGACCCAGGTGTTCCTTGGGGTATTGGTGGAGCAGCTGGTGGCCACGATGCCGTAAATCCAGAGCTCGGAACGCTTAAAGATTTTGATGCCTTTGTATCTGCAGCAAAAAAACTGAAGATTGATGTCGCACTCGATCTCGCGCTACAGACTTCGCCAGATCATCCTTGGGTGAAGAGCAATCCGGAGTGGTTTACTACCCGACCCGATGGCACGATCGCTTACGCCGAAAATCCACCAAAGAAATATCAAGATATTTATCCGATCAATTTCGATAACGATTACGCCGGGATTTTGGCTGAAGTAAAGCGTGTGGTGGAATTTTGGATCGCCCGCGGAATTAATTTCTTTCGGGTCGATAATCCCCACACCAAGCCCGTTCATTTCTGGCAGGAGTTAATCGGCCTCATTAACGCTAAGCACCCACAAGTAGTCTTTCTTGCTGAAGCTTTTACTCGACCACCGATGATGCATGCCCTTGGTAGGGCCGGATTCCAACAGTCCTATACCTACTTCACGTGGCGCGTCACCAAGCAAGAGCTCACTGATTATGGCAATGAAGTCGCCCATCAAACCTCAGCGCTCTTCCGTCCTAATTTTTGGGTAAATACACCCGACATTCTGCCAACCCATTTGCAGACCGGAGCTCCAGCAATATTCGCCCTTCGTGCAGTACTAGCTTCTACCCTCACACCATCATGGGGTATGTATGCCGGATATGAACTCTATGAACATGAACGATTCAAAGAGGGCGGCGAGGAGTACCTCGACTCCGAGAAGTATGAGATCAAAGTTCGCGATTGGGAGTCGGCAACTAAGAACGGCCGAACGCTTGCGCCATTTATCGCACAGCTCAACGACATTCGTCGCAACCATCCGGCTCTGCAACGGCTTCGTAACCTCTCATTCCATCTATGTGAAAATGATCAGATACTTGCCTATTCCAAACGAGAGGGTCACGACCTTATCCTTGTGGTTGTGAACCTTGATCCCGCTCGCGTGCAAGAGACCACCATTCACTGGGACTTCGCAGCGCTGGGAATTCCGGAAAGAGATTTTGCTGTGACCGATCTTCTCGATGGCAGTAACTACACCTGGTCAGCGGAAACGTATGTACGCCTCGACCCAATCGGCAAAACTTCACCTCTGGGTCGCGTTGCTCACATCGCCCACGTAAAGATTTAATTGATGAACTCCCTTCAAGAACTCGATCTCTATCTGATCGGTGAAGGGCGTCATGAACGACTCTGGGAAGCGCTCGGCGCCCATACCGTTCGCGATGATGTTGGGAAATTGCAAGGCACAACCTTTGCCCTCTGGGCACCTAATGCCCGCGCAGTTAGCGTCATTGGCGATCACAACTTCTGGGATAAGCAGACCAACCCGATGTCTTCCCTAGGGTCGTCCGGTATTTGGCAACTCTTCATTCCTGAAATCGGTTCTGGCACTAAATATAAATTCGCCATTCAACATCAGGACGGCACTTGGGTGGATCATGCAGATCCCATGGCACAAGCAACCGAGATTCCTCCGCTAACCGCCTCCGTTGTTTATGAAAACCAATTCACGTGGAGCGATTCCGAATGGCTTTCGGCGCGCACGACATTCCAACCATGGCGCTCGGCCGTCAGTATCTATGAAGTTCATTTGGGCTCATGGCGACCTGGACTTTCTTACCGTGAATTAGCCACCGAACTCCGTGACTACTTATTGCAGGAAGGATTTACCCACGTCGAATTTCTTCCCGTGATGGAACATCCGTTTGGTGGTTCATGGGGCTATCAAGTCACCTCACTCTTTGCACCAACCTCGCGCTTTGGTTCACCGGATGACCTCAAATTCCTGATCAATACTCTCCACCAAGCTGGGCTCGGCGTCATTATGGATTGGGTTCCGGCCCACTTCCCTAAAGATGAATGGGCGCTTGCTCGCTTTGATGGAACTGCGCTCTATGAGCACGAAGATCCCCGGTTGGGTGAACACCCTGATTGGGGCACCCTGATCTTTAATTACAGTCGCAACGAGGTGCGAAATTTCCTTGTGGCAAGCGCGCTCTTCTGGATTCATGAATTCCATGTCGATGGTATTCGCGTCGATGCCGTCGCTTCGATGTTGTATTTGGATTATTCCCGTAAAGCTGATGAATGGATCCCTAATAAATTTGGTGGGCGTGAAAATCTTGAGGCCGTGGCTTTCTTGCAAGAGGCCACTGCTACTGCCTATGCCCAAGCCCCTGGCATCATGATGATTGCCGAAGAGTCCACTGCCTGGCCAGGCGTCACACGTGCAACATCGGAAAACGGCCTTGGCTTTGGATTTAAGTGGAATATGGGCTGGATGCATGACACGTTGGAGTACATCAAGCGCGAACCTATCCATCGCGCCCATCACCACAATGAAATCACTTTCTCCATCCTCTATGCCTATAGCGAGAATTTCCTACTTCCGCTCTCCCATGATGAAGTTGTTCATGGCAAAGGTTCGCTGATCGCGAAAATTCCTGGCGATCGTTGGCAGCAATTAGCCACCCTGCGGGCGCTCTATGGCTTTATGTGGTCACACCCAGGAAAGAAGCTGCTCTTCATGGGATGCGAATTTGCGCAGAGCGATGAGTGGAGTGAAGCAAAGTCACTCGACTGGCACCTCTGCGAATACGACGAACATCGAGGCGTTCAGAAAGTTATCGCTCGTCTCAATCAGGAATACAAGGCGCTACCAGCTCTATGGGAGCAAGATACTTCGCCCGAAGGTTTCCAATGGTTGATGGGAAATGATGCAGCAGGGAATTCACTTGCATTTGTTCGCTGGAGTACCGATGGCAAGGCCATTGTCTCCATCACCAACTTCTCCCCCATTCCACAGGAGCACTACTCGCTGCCTATGCCGTTAGCAGGACGCTGGCGCGAGATTCTCAATACCGATTCCACCGAATTTGGCGGCAGCGGCGTTGCTAATACTGAAGTCATTGCCCATCCGGAAGAACGCGATGGCTTTGCAGCTCACGCCACACTTCGTTTGCCACCGTTGGCAACGATCTGGCTTAGCCTTTAATTAATTTTTTATCTGAACCCAAGTGGGCCACAGTGCTCGTCAAAATTAACATGACCGCTGGGATCATCAGAGCTGCTGTGAGATTAACCGCTTGAGCTACCCAGGCAATAATCACTTTCATGATGAAAGTCAGAACGGTGTTGCTGACACCGAGTAGGGCGACGACAACTCCCCCAGGTAACGAGGAGCGGCGAGCCGCGATGGCAAAGAGGCCAGGAACAATGAAGGAGCACCCCAAGCCACCCATGGCAAAAGCAGCGAGAGTGATGATAAATCCCTCAGTTCGATGGTGATGGGATACTGAAATACCGAGCAACATCAACGCGATAAATCCAACTCCACCAACGATGGGATTCCATCGCATCCAGAAACGCTCGGGGCGAATCGCAAAGAGTTTTGGCACGGTAAAACGCACCGAGATCATGGCCACAACGAAGATGAGATAGGTGAGGATGCTGATTGAAGCGCCCATCTTGAGTGATTCAGTGCTGTAAATCGTGGCCCAGTCATTATTGGCAAATTCCAATTGCAGCGCCATCAGCATTGCAAAAATGACGACTGGCTGGAAAGTAAATGCACCGAGGACACTCTTGAGGGAAGTCTTCGGGTGCTCGTCGTCATAAGGAGCCGGACCCATCAGTGTGGGCCGAAGAGCGTGAATGGCATAGAGCGATATTCCCAGGCAGATCGCCATCAATGTATCGATATGAACAGCAAGAGAGACTCGACCAGTGATCACTACAGCGATGATTGCTGTCGTCAGAGCTCCGCTGCTCCACATGCCATGAAAGACAGGAATAAGGACTTGGCCACTCTGCTCTTGGCGGTGAATAGCCTGGGCATTAATACTGATATGAAAACACGAGAGCACAAAGCCAATAACTAAGTTATCGATCAACCAGATCCAGCCGGTGTGAAAATGTGGCACCAGTGCGATCGAGCCATACATTCCCACTGTCGAACCAATTAATACTGGCCGAACGCCATACTTATGGACGACGTCGCCCATAACGATCAGCGCTAGCAGACTACCGATTGCCCCGAGGGAGAGAAAAGTTCCGAAGGTTCCATTATTGAGATGCAAGTTAGCTTTGATCTCTGGCGTGCGAGGCGAGGTGGCCATAATGCCCACCCCAAAGAGGAAGAAGAGGGAAGCGAGTAATTGCTTCTCTCGCCGGCTAATGACTGCGCTCAAAAGAGGGCACTCGCCAACATGCCACGAGCTTTAATTAAATCAGGGTCACTGGGATCGACTAATTCAAAGAGCTGGAGCAAGTGATCGCGGATAGCTTTCTGCTCATCGCCCTTCGTTGCTTTAATACTTTCAATGAGGCGCACAAAAGCAGATTGATTGAGTCCCTGAGAAATCTCGATATCGGCAGCCTTTGCTGCATGAGCAATATTTGTTGGATCTTCGTTGGCAGCTTTGATAGTTGCGATCGGATCTAGTCCTTGAATGCGCAATAAGAGCTCGGCTTGAGCAAGTCCTAACTTTGCCATCTGTTCGGCTGGCTTGCGGGCAATCCACTTTTTATAGGCATCGCGCGCGGCAGCGAAATCACTGCGTTCCATCGCCTCAAGCGCCTCAACCTCTTCGGGCTCAAGAACTTCTTCTGGAATTACTCCTTCGACGGGACCATTTCCCACGCC
>CAIQXR010000288.1 GCA_903875815.1 uncultured Actinomycetes bacterium | reverse complement strand
TTCACTCGATGCCATCGCTGCCGATCAAACGAGTGATGACTTCATCGTGAGTATCGACGCGCGTCGTAAAGAAATTTTCTGGGCGCGTTTTACCGGGGGAGTTCGCACCGGAGAAGACCTGGTCACATCACCGCTCTCACTTCCCGAAAAAGTAGAACACTTCGCGGATCGCTCGCCTTCAGTACTAGCACTCGCAAACTTGAAGCAGGATATTCGTGAGCCGATCTATGTGCGCCGCCCTGACGCTTACCCCCCTCCTAAAGATGTGAAATTCCGTGCGATCACTCCATTAGATCTGGTTGAGATCTACGCGATTGAAAAAGATTCCTATCCACATGATCCGTGGTCGATGGGTCAGATCAAAGAAGAAGTTGCGGGTAAGTCTCGTTATTACATCGTCGCAGAAAAAGGCGGCAAAGTTATTGGTTATGCCGGCGCCCTCAAGCGCGGTGATAGCACCGATGTCATGACGCTGACAGTTGCAGGTAGCCACCGCCGACAAGGCATTGGCCGCGAACTTCTGCGCCGGTTGATCGACTGGGGTCGCACACAAAAGTCCGCATCGATGATGCTCGAGGTGCGATCTGGCAATGAAGAAGCAATCCCGCTTTATGCATCTTTCGGTTTTGTCGCGATCTCTCGCCGCGACAACTATTACGGGCCCGGATTGACCGCGATCATCATGAAGAAAGATCTCGGAAAATGATGAGTCAACCACTAGTACTCGGAATCGAGACCTCCTGCGATGAGACCGCTGTAGGCATTGTTCGTGGCCGCACCTTGCTTGCCAATGTCATTTCTTCATCAGTAGAGGAGCATGCTCGCTTCGGCGGAGTAGTCCCTGAGATCGCTAGCCGCGCCCACTTAGAGGCGATGACTTCAGTAATCACTCGCGCCCTTGCTGAGGCAAAAGTTTCGCTGAACGATGTGGATGCATTTGCAGTGACTGCAGGTCCTGGACTCATTGGCGCCCTCATTGTTGGCGTCAGTAGCGCACAAGGCTTGGCACTCGCCTTAGATAAGCCGATCTACGGTGTTAATCATTTGTCAGCACATATCGCCGTGGATTCCCTTAACTCTGACCACGCCCTAGACCCCGCGATTGCCTTATTGGTGAGTGGTGGTCACAGCTCCATTCTGCAAGTCAATGAGATTGCATCAGATGTAAAAGTATTGGGATCGACAATCGATGACGCTGCGGGTGAGGCCTTCGATAAAGTCGCGCGCATCCTCGACCTGCCATTCCCAGGCGGGCCATCGATCGACCGCGATGCTAAAGCCGGTAATCCACTCGCCATTGATTTCCCACGCGGCCTGACTCATGCGAGTGACCAAGAGAAGCATCACTTCGATTTCTCTTTCTCCGGTCTCAAGACTGCTGTCTCGCGTTATATTCAGATGGTCCCTGAGTATCAGCGGGCCGATGTCTCAGCTTCATTCCAAGAAGCAGTTGTCGATGTCTTGCTTCGTAAATCACTAACAGCATGCAAAGAGTCAGGCATCGATACTCTGATTATTGCGGGCGGAGTTGCGGCCAATAGTCGCCTTCGTGAACTTTCTATTCAGCGATGCGAGGCCGCGGGAGTTCGCCTGCGCACACCACCAGCTGGTCTCTGCACCGACAATGGCGCGATGGTTGCTGCCTTGGGTTCGATTGCCGCTAGTCGCGAATTGCCAGCAAGTCAGATTGGCTTTAGTGCTTCATCAAGCGCCGGCATCAACCAAATTATTTGGTAGGCGGAAATTCCAACTTCGATGCAAAAATTTT
>CAIQXR010000287.1 GCA_903875815.1 uncultured Actinomycetes bacterium | reverse complement strand
GGTGGAGAGCGTTCTCATGCGCTACACCGATCGCACCACCGTCTGCATTTCATCGCAGGCCGGATGCGGCATGAACTGTCCCTTCTGTGCCACCGGACAAGGCGGACTTACTCGCAATCTCACAGCAGGTGAAATTACTGCGCAAGTCGTTGCTGCAGCGCGCATCTGCGCCACTGGCGAAATGCCTGGGGGAGAGACTCGACTCTCCAATGTTGTCTTTATGGGAATGGGCGAGCCACTCGCCAACTACAACGCCGTGATTCGCGCGGTTCGCAATATCACTGCGCCACAGCCAGATGGCCTTGGGATCAGCGCGCGATCTGTCACTGTCTCCACTGTGGGATTAGTTAATGGCATCGAGAAGCTTCGCGAAGAAGGAATTCCAGTCACACTCGCCGTTTCACTTCACACACCCGATGATGAACTTCGCGACACATTGGTACCTATCAATAATCGTTTTAAAGTAAAGGAAGTCTTAGCGGCGGCAGATGCTTATGCCGAGAAGACTGGTCGTCGCTACTCCATCGAGTACGCAATGATCCGCGATATCAATGATCAAGCTTGGCGATCAGATCTTTTGGGACGATTGCTGAAAAATCGCAACGCCCACGTCAATCTCATTCCACTCAACCCCACCCCGGGCTCCAAGTGGACTGCTTCTCGTCCGCATGATGAGGCAGAGTTCGTGCGTATTCTGGAAAATTATGGGGTCCCAGTCACAGTTCGCGATACTCGCGGACGCGAAATTGATGGAGCGTGTGGCCAATTAGCAGCGGCCGAGATAACCTCTGAGGCATGAAAAGCTTCTCTAACTTCATTGCTGGAAAGTCCGTCCCCGCTCAATCGGGGGAGACCACTGATGTTATAAATCCTGCGACTGGCGAGGTCTATGCCAAGGCGGCAAATTCTTCGGCAGCCGATGTTGATGTAGCGATGCAGGCAGCATCGAAAGCTTTCGAAGAGTGGCGCGATTCCACACCTTCCGAGCGTCAACGCGCCCTATTGAAGATTGCCGATGCACTGGAGTCGCGCGCCGACGAACTCGTTGCCATTGAAGTAGAGAACACCGGTAAGCCAATCGCGCTTACCCACTCCGAAGAAGTCCCGCCGATGATTGATCAAATTCGCTTCTTCGCTGGTGCGGCGCGCAATCTTGAAGGAAAGTCGGCCGGCGAATATATGCGAGGCATGACATCGTTTATTCGTCGCGAACCGATTGGCATCTGCGCGCAAGTAACACCATGGAATTACCCCATGATGATGGCAGTCTGGAAATGGGCACCGGCAATTGCAGCGGGAAATACCGTCGTCTTAAAGCCAAGTGACACCACGCCGGCATCAACAGTATTTATGGCAGAAGTTATGGCCGAATTTTTACCAGCCGGCGTTTTCAACGTCGTTACGGGTACTCGCGAGACAGGTAAGGCGCTGGTCGAACACGCCACCCCTTCAATGGTCTCCATTACCGGATCGGTTCGCGCCGGAATTCAAGTGGCGCAGAGCGCTGCAACGGATTTAAAGAAAGTCCACCTCGAACTGGGAGGCAAAGCCCCGGTTGTGGTCTTCGCTGATGCCAATCTCGAGGCAGCAGCCGAAGCAATCGCTATCGCTGGATATTTCAACGCTGGTCAAGATTGCACAGCGGCCACTCGCGTGATGGTCGAAGCATCTGCTTATGATGATTTCGTAGCGCTTTTGGCAGCGCAAGCAAAGAACAATATTGCAACTGGTGGTCCGACTGAAGATGTTCTCTATGGTTCAGTCAACAATGCCAATCAATTAGCACACGTCAAGGGATTCATCGATCGCTTGCCTGATCATGCGAAGCTTCAAGCTGGTGGAAATGTGATTGATCGCGCTGGCTATTACTTCGCGCCTACTGTGATCTCCGATCTCAAGCAGAACGATGATGCGATCCAAAATGAAATCTTTGGGCCAGTTATTACAGTTCAGAAATTCACTGATGAGGCTGAAGCAATCCGCTATGCCAATGGCGTTGTCTATGGTTTGGCATCTAGCGTCTGGACCAGCAACCACTCTCGCGCCATGCGACTGGCTAAGGCCTTTGATTTTGGTTGCGTCTGGATCAACACCCACATTCCGCTCGTTGCCGAAATGCCACATGGTGGATTTAAACGTTCTGGCTATGGAAAAGATCTCTCCTCATATGGCTTTGAGGATTACACCCGAATCAAACATGTTATGAGTAACCTCAATGGCTAATATCGGAAATATGTATGGCCCTAAGTTCACTTTCTTAGGAATTCCCGAATGCGATCTCGAAGTTCCGGCATCTTTTGCGGGCGCCGATGTTGTCATTGTGGGCGCGCCTATTGATAGCGGAACATCACATCGTTCCGGCGCTAAACATGGTCCACAAGCGATTCGTGGTGGCGATTACCTTCCGCATGATGCCGAGCGTCCCCATATGTCGATGCGCGTGGATTCACTCAAAGAGTTAAAGATTTACGATGCTGGCGATCTCATGATGCCAGGCGGAGATCTCGTTGCATCCCTCAAAGTGTTAGAGGATGCAACTGAACTCATCTCCCGCGCTGGCGCTATCCCACTCATTCTTGGTGGCGATCACTCGATCGCATCTGCTGACGTGCGCGGCATTGCCAACCACCGTGGCTTTGGAAATGTTTCGATGATCCACTTTGACGCCCATGCCGATACCGGCGATACCCAATTTGGATCACTTGTCGGACACGGCACTCCGATGCGCCAACTCATTGATTCGG
>CAIQXR010000286.1 GCA_903875815.1 uncultured Actinomycetes bacterium | reverse complement strand
TAGGTTCTGGGGCATCGTCGGTCCAGGCTTTGGGCACGGTCGAATCACTTCCATCTCTTGGTAAGAAGGCAGATTTTACTTCTCTACCCAAGCGTATGCTTGAGCCATGCAATTGAAAACCGACCTATATATCGATGGCCAGTGGGTTAAGGGCGATGGCACCCTGCCCGTCGTAGATCCGAGCACTGGCGCTGTCATTGCTGAGGTAGCCACAGCAGGCGAGGCTGAATGTCTGGCCGCAGTCGATGCCGCCCACAAAGCCTTCCCATCCTGGTCGAAGACCGCCCCACGCGCTCGCGCCGAGATCTTGCGCAAAGCCTTTGAAATTATGGTCGCTGAAAGCGATCACCTCGCCACCTTGATCTCGATGGAAAATGGCAAAGTCTTCTCAGATGCCAAAGGTGAAGTCGCCTATGCCGCTGAATTCTTCCGCTGGTTCTCAGAAGAGGCCGTGCGCACACCCGGCGATTTCCGACTCTCCCCTGCTGGCGATAAGCGCATCCTCGTTACCCACCAACCGATCGGTGTCTCACTTCTTATTACGCCATGGAATTTCCCGGCGGCAATGGCAACGCGAAAGATCGGTCCTGCGCTCGCAGCAGGCTGCACCATGATTGTGAAGCCAGCTGGAGAAACTCCCCTAACTGCGCTTTGGATCATGGACATCATGGAGCGCGCTGGTGTTCCTAAGGGCGTCATCAATTTAGTTCTGCCATCAAATACCGGTCCAATGATCTCCAAGATGTTGCACGACCCCCGAGTCCGCAATCTCTCCTTCACCGGATCTACTCAAGTCGGACAACTCTTAATTCGTGAATCGGCCGACCTTGTTCTTCGCACATCGATGGAACTTGGTGGCAATGCGCCATTTGTTGTACTCGATGATGCGAATATCGATGAAGCCGTGAAAGGCGCCATGCTCGCCAAGATGCGTAACGGCGGCGCTGCCTGCACTGCTGCAAATCGGTTCTATGTTGCCCGATCTGTTGCTGATGAATTTATTTCTAAGTTCTCGCAAGCAATGGGCGCGCTCAAAGTGGCGCCAGGTCTTGCCGATGGCGCGCAACTCGGTGCAAGTGTTTCCATCAAGGAACGTAACAAAATTGCTGAACTTGTCGATGCGGCTGTTGCTGCTGGTGGCGAAGTAAAACTCGGCGCGAAAGTCCCAGATGGCGAAGGCGCCTTCTATCCCGCAACCGTTCTCGTCGTCGATAAGAAGAACCCAATTCTTAACCATGAAGTATTCGGTCCAGTAGCGCCGATCGTTATCTTTGATACCGATGAAGAGGCAATCGAATTAGCCAATGCCACTGAATATGGCTTGATTAGCTACGTCTACTCCGAAGATCTCGCCCGCGGCATTCGCACCGCTGAAGCAATTGAATCCGGCATGGTTGCGATTAATCGCGGCGTCATCTCTGATCCAGCCGCGCCATTTGGTGGAGTTAAGCAATCAGGTCTAGGCCGCGAAGGTGGCTTCGATGGCATCCATGAGTTCTTGGAGACCAAGTACATCGGCGTGGAGATCTAGCCGATAATTTTGCGAAACTGGAAATAACTTTTTGCAACTAATCGTTTTAATCTCTTTTCAAATTCGTTGTCTGC
>CAIQXR010000285.1 GCA_903875815.1 uncultured Actinomycetes bacterium | reverse complement strand
TAGAAATCTGGAGATGATTATTGCGCCGATATTTAATTAGGAATTGCGCGAAGATGACCGCGGCGACCAATCTCCTGCCCCACAGGGCTAACTGATTGAGCAAGGGAATCTTCTTCGACATCACTCTTACGTGCGCCCGCCTCACGAACAGCATTAGCAATCGCCATCAGATCATCATCGCTGGGCCCACTGGCATCAAAGTTTAGTTCTTGCTTGATGACCGACCAACCTTGGGGAACGCTCATTCGCGAGCTGTGCTCTTGGCAGAGATCGTAGGCATGTGGTTCAGCAAAAGTAGCGAGTGGCCCCAGTACTGCGGTGGAATCCGCGTAGATATAGGTCATCGTCATTGTGGCCAATCGACGGCAGCCGGCACGGGAACAACTGCGTCCCATTCGTTGCTGCGTTGGCCTCATGTGCGTCAGGTTATCGCCTGCCTTAGCCAATTGCGGGGATTTCCACGCAGTGGTTTTGCTCTGCCGCTTCGCAGTTAGCCGCGCGAGATTGTTCGCGCATCAGAGAGCGGGACTGAAGCACTCTCGAGCTGGCTCCCCGAATTGAGAGGGAGGTATGCAAACCCAGGCGAGGTTGAAAGAATGGCACTGGCGTAAGTGCTCGGGTTATCTGTGGAAATTTGCAGCAAAGAGAGCGGCACGGTTGGCGCCCAGGTAGCAAAGTTGTCATCACGCAGCGTGAGGTTGCCGCTAGTTCCCGAAGTCGATCTCCAAGAAATGTGAACACTGACCCCTGCGCCAGTAAAGATAAAGCCCGCCTTATTTCCTCCCATGTTGAGTGTGATGGGGTGGCCAACTTCAAGCGGTGTATTAGCCGAGCTCCAGCCAATCTCTGACGAGGTGGCGGTGAGCAAGGAGGCAAGAATCGGCTGATCGGAGGTGAGAGTAAGCGAGAAATAAGTCGAAGCCTGGAAGTTCTTCAGGGGAATATCGAGAACGCTCTCATGATTGATCGTGAGCGAATCCAAACCTACGGGGACGAAACTGCCATCTTTAGAGAGCACATTGACGGCAACGTTGGCGTTGACAGTTCCAGGCACGGCAATGCGCAGTACTTGCGAAGTGGAAGAGGAAGAAATCCCGCCTGCGATCGTGAGGTTTTTTGCTGGCGTTAGCGCCGGTGCCACAAAGTCACTACCGAGTGAGTGAAGACCTTTTTGACGATGGTCATAAAGAAAAGTTGTCGTGCGGCCGGCGCGAGTAATCGCATGTATCGCCACTGCTGCTTCACCCGGAGCCATGGCATCTACTGCAACATCTTTCTCGGAGTTGGCAGGAATATGAACAGAGAGGACGGGCAACGCGCCTTTACTTGCGTAGGCAATTAAATCCACGACTGATTCGCTGAGTCCGCTGTTGATCAACTGGATGGTGGATTGACTACCCAGTGCGCCGGAGCCGCCGACAAACCATTCATCAACAATTCCCGGCGTGCATGACGTAACTGATCCTGCGCCATTTCCGGATCCGCTAAAGAGCGTCGTCATGGGCGTGCCTTCAATGAAGAGTGGTTTGGAAACAGCAACTGAAGTAGCCCGAGCTGGTTGGGTTCGAGTCGAACTTTTCGCAACTGCTCGAACCGGAAGCGAAGAATTCGCGAGGTACACCCGCCCGGTATCGCCGGAGCTTGGCGCGGGACATGTTGCGGCTGGATACGAGGTAGTTGTGCCGTGGGAACGAACAGTTGCCGTTAAGTTTGGAGCAAATGCATTAGTCAGTACTGCAATCAGGAAGAGGCTGACGCTGATGGAGATTCGTCGGTCTCGCCAAATATTCATAGTTATTCGCCCTCCCCTGCTGCGACTTCAC
>CAIQXR010000284.1 GCA_903875815.1 uncultured Actinomycetes bacterium | reverse complement strand
GTTGTGGGCGTAGGCGATGGCGAGAATTTCTTAGCATCCGATGTCGCTGGCTTTATTGAATTTACTAAGCACGCCATTGAACTCGGCCAAGATGAGATCGTTGATATCACATCGACATCGATCGTCGTGACTGACATTAATGGCACTGTTCTTGAGCCTCGCAAATATGAGATTTCGTGGGATGCATCCGCAGCAGAACGCGGTGGCTATGACCACTTCATGCTCAAAGAGATTTACGAACAACCAAAATCTATTGCCGATACTTTGATTGGTCGCGTCGCTGGTTTGGATCAAGAGATCACCGCCGGCATCGATCTCACTGGCATTACCAAAGTTGTCATCATCGCTTGCGGAACTGCCTTCCATGCAGGTCTAGTTGGCAAGTACGCGATCGAAAAGTGGTCTGGCCTTACCGTTGAAGTCGAACTCGCTTCCGAGTATCGCTACCGCGAACCTAGTGTCGATGCCAACACCTTAGTTATTCCGATCTCGCAATCAGGTGAGACGATGGATACCTTGATGGCGATGCGTTATGCCCGCAGTCATGGTGCCCGCGTCTTCTCTGTCTGCAACACCACTGGTTCTACGATTCCGCGCGCATCCGATGCCGTTCTCTACACCCATGCCGGACCTGAGATTGCCGTGGCTTCTACCAAAGCATTTACCGCCCAGCTGATCGCTATGTATCTCCTTGGACTTCACTTCGGACGCGTGCGCGGAGTTCTTTCTGCTGCTGAACAAGAAGAGATCGCTCGCGAATTAGCCGAACTGCCTGCAAAGGTGGAGCAAGTGCTAGAAACGGTAGAACCACTTCGCGCGCTTACTCGTCAATTTAAAGATGCCAATTCCATGCTCTTCCTCGGTCGCCATGTCGGATTCCCGACTGCGCTAGAAGGCGCCCTCAAACTCAAAGAGCTTGCCTATATGCACGCTGAAGGTTTTGCTGGCGGCGAACTCAAGCACGGTCCGATTGCCTTAATCGATCAGGGCACACCTGTCGTTGCCATCATGCCTTCTGCCAATTCGCTCCTCGCCGAAAAGATGGCGAGCAATATTCAAGAAGTAAAGGCTCGCGGTGCGATCATCATCGCTATTTCAGATGCGCCACTCGCTTCTGCCGATCACTTGATTCGCATCCCCGCTGTGCATGATTTCCTCCAGCCAGTTTTGGCAGTCGTTCCATTACAAGTCATTGCCTATGAGATGGCAATTGCGCGTGGCAACGATGTAGATCAGCCACGCAACTTGGCTAAATCCGTAACTGTTGAGTGATATGAATCGCCGCAAGGAGATGGTCCGCGCGCTGCAGATCTCTGCAGGACTCTTCCTTGGCTTCTTAATTACCACCGAACAGATTCTCACTAAAAGCTGGCTCTACCGAGTCGACCACCATATTCAGCAGATGAAGCATTACTCGATTCATGGTTTTGCAAGCCATGTCCTTCTTGCAATTGATGATCTTGGCCTTCGTTGGTTTACGGCAACGGTTCTAATCACAGCATCGGTCTTGATTAGTTGGCGCTTTAAATCATTCCGACCTTTCAATCTTTCGATTCTTGCGCTACTTGCACTCAATGGCGTAGTCGGAGCATCGAAAATTTTCTTTGGTCGCACCAAGCCTCGCCTCTTTCTCGATGAATTGCACCCAGGGGGGATGTCTTACCCCAGTGGCCATGCAGCTAATGCGTTGATTTCCTGGGGGTTGCTTGCATATTTGATCTATACCTATACCAAGAAAGGTCCTTTCAAAGGGATTCGTCTCTACTGGATGGCCGGACTCTTCACGATCAGCATGAGCATCGTCTCGTTGATTCGCCGCACCCATTGGTTCTCTGATCTTCTTGGCGGGCTATTGCTTGGCGGCTCCATTCTCTTAGCTCTCATTGCCATTGATCGATTCGTTCCTTCAGATAAGCAGCCTTCATAAATGGCCATCATCGGTATTGGTATCGATGTAGTGAACATCGAACGTTTTCAAGAATCACTGGATCGCACGCCTTCGATGCTCGCTCGAGTATTTACACCGGCAGAGGCAGAGCTGAAGAGCGCGTCGCTGGCTGCACGCTTTGCTGCAAAAGAGGCGCTAGCAAAGGCGCTCAATGCGAAAGCAGCTTTTAATTGGCAGCATGTTGAAGTGAAGAGCGAGTCCACGGGCAAGCCATATTTTGCTTTTACTGGTGAGATGGCAGAGCGCTTGAAGGATAAGACTGTGCATCTCACGCTCTCACACGATGCGGGCATCGCATCGGCCATGGTGATTGTGGAGGAGAAATGAGAGAACATAATCGCGCGGAAGTCCGAGTAAATCTCGATGCTATTGCCGCCAACATCAAGCACCTGATGCGAGGCGTGGATGGAGATTTTCTTGCTGTCGTTAAGGCCGATGCTTATGGACACGGATTAGTTCCGGTAGCGAAGACTGCGCTTGCGGCAGGTGCTAAATATCTTGGAGTGGCTTTGCTCGAAGAGGCTTTTGCGCTCCGCGCTGCAGGTATTACTGCCCCGGTCATCGCTTGGCTCACTCCCATCAACCAAGATTTCAAGCGGGCCGTAATTGAAAATATTGAGCTCTCGATCGCGAGCTCCGAGGCTGCGCGCGTGATTTCTGAAGCTGGCAAAGCCGTGGGCAAGCGCCCCGTTGTTCATATCGAATTAGATTCTGGCATGGGCCGCGGCGGGTTCACATCCGAAAGTTTCGATAGCTTCCTGGAAGATATTCATTCTTACGACCTTGAATACCGTGGCTTCTGGACGCACTTTGCTCGCGCCGATGAACCCGAGCGCCC
>CAIQXR010000283.1 GCA_903875815.1 uncultured Actinomycetes bacterium | reverse complement strand
GCTGCTGGTGTTGTGGCCGCCTTCTCCCTCTTTGCTCATCATTCACTTCTGAAGAATCTCACTGTTGTGGACCAGCCCGGAATTGTCGGTGGCGCGCTTCTTCTCGCTCTGCAGATCGGATATCTGCCTAACCTGGCAATAATGGCGCTGGGATATTTCACTGGTGCGGGTCTCACTGTTGGTGCCCACACGGTACTCACACCTATTCATATGACCTTGCATGGAATTCCTGCGATTCCATTATTGGCAGCGCTCCCTAATGGCAAACATCCGCTCTATCTTGCGAGCAACATTCTTATTTTCGGATTGGCCTTCGCACAAATATTCCGTGCCCGTCGTTCTATCCATCGTTATCGCTCTGCAGGCAGTGAAATTCTCTTCTCGCTGGCGCTTATCTCTATTGGTGGCTTCCTTGCTTCCGGCGAATTACTGACGAAGGAGATGAGTGTAGTCGGGGTTCGCTGGTGGTACCTCGATGCGATCTACTTATCGTGCGCCCTCTTAGCTATCGCTCTGCTCTTGGTTGTTCCTACTATCTTCCATGCGCTTCAAAGCCATCGAAGTGAAAAGCGAGCAGAAGTTATAGTGGAAACGGAATTAACACAGTGAGAGTCGTGCTCCTCGCATCAGGAGCTGGTTCGCTGGCATCGGCAATTTTTGCAGCGATAGATCGCGGCGAAGTTGATATTGAGATCGCGTTAGTCATCTCTGATAAAGATGCCCCCATTCTTCAGATCGCAGAGAGCCGTGGCCTAACGACCGCTCTCATTCCCATGAAGCCAAACCGACACGAGTGGGATCGAGAGATATTTTCTACAGTCGAGTCCATTGCGCCAGATTTAGTAGTGAGCGTCGGCTTTATGCGCATCCTTGCGCCAGATTTCGTGGCTCGCTTTAAAGTTATTAATACTCATCCGGCGCTCTTGCCGCTCTTTCCTGGGGCGCATGCTGTGGCCGACGCACTGGCTGCTGGAGCAAGCGTTACTGGTACCACTGTGCACTGGGTGGATGCTGGCGTGGATACTGGTGAAGTAATTTCGCAGCGTGAAGTGGCAGTCCAAGCGGGGGATAGCGTCGATAGCCTGCACGAACGTATTAAGATTCAGGAACGGTTACTCATCGTGGAGACCCTCCAGAAATTCGCCAGTACCGGCATACCCGAAAGCGACGGTCATTGAGGTCTCATGTCAGAACGTAAAGCTATTCATCGCGCCCTTATTAGTGTCTATGACAAGACCGGTCTACTCGAACTTGGTCGCACTCTCGCCGATAAGGGCATTGAGATTCTCTCCACTGGCTCCACAGCAAAGACGCTCTTAGATGCAGGAATCCCTGTTCTACCCGTCGAGGAGTACACCGGCTTCCCCGAGATGATGGGCGGTCGCGTCAAGACACTGCATCCTCGCATTCATGGTGGAATCCTTGCCGATCAAAACGATCCGGCGCATCTTGCTGCCATTAAAGAACAAAACATTGATACCTTTGAATTAATCATCGTTAATCTCTATCCCTTTACTCAGACCATTGCATCGGGCGCTTCTTACGCCGAGTGCATTGAGCAGATAGATATTGGTGGACCGAGCAT
>CAIQXR010000282.1 GCA_903875815.1 uncultured Actinomycetes bacterium | reverse complement strand
GTGACTTTGGAAGATAAGTGAAGGTTGCAAATCCAACGAGCACAGCAGAGATAACGGCGGATGCAAAGAAGGAACGGTTGATGGCCTGCATCGCAGAGCGATCAGTTGCGCGAAGGCGAGTAATGAAGATACCGATGATTGCGGTAACGAGTCCGATGGCAGGAACGATCAATGGGAAGATCAGACCAGCATCGCCAAATCCAGCTTTACCCAAGATCAGCGCTGCAACAAGTGTTACGGAGTAAGACTCAAAGAGATCTGCTGCCATACCGGCGCAGTCACCAACGTTATCGCCGACATTGTCCGCAATGGTTGCTGGGTTACGTGGGTCATCTTCCGGAATTCCCTTTTCGACTTTACCCACAAGGTCAGCGCCGACATCTGCTGCCTTAGTGAAGATACCGCCGCCGACGCGCATAAACATCGCGAGCATGGCAGCGCCGAAACCAAAACCTTCGAGAACTGATGGGGCTTGTTCGCGATAGATAATCACAACGAGCGAAGCACCGAGAAGTCCGAGACCAACGGTGGTCATACCGACAACACCGCCGGTGCGGAAAGCGATCTTGACCGCGCCTTCTGATGACTTCTGGCGAGCTGCTTCAGCAACGCGAACGTTGGCACGAACGGCCAACCACATGCCGTTATAAACGACGAGTGCAGAGAAGGCAGCGCCGATCAAGAAGAAGACCGAGCGACCGACACGAATATCGGTATGGCCAGGGAGTGCCAAGAGTAGGAAGAAGACGATTCCTACGAAATAAGAAAGGGTTTTAAATTGGCGATGGAGATAAGCGGCGGCGCCTTCTTGAACAGCGGCGGCGATCTCCTTCATCTTCTCGGTTCCTTCAGCTGCGGCCAAAACTTGGGCGCGAAGGCCGTAGGCGATTGCGAGCGCTACGAGCGAGATTCCTAGGACGACATAGACATATGTCAGGTTTGAGCCAGTTACTTGAACTAAAGGCACGAGTTACTCCTCTGAGGTGTACTGCGATGGACACGTGAGGTGAAAGGTTACACAGGCGGGGGCGCTTGGGGAAGGTAGGCTGACGGGATTATGAGTTTCATTAATATCACAAGCGCGCTCTCCTCGAACTATGCCCTGCTTATCGCTTTTGGCGTACTTTTCGCCGAGACCGCTCTGCCATTGATTATTGGCCTACCTGGCGACACCCTGCTCTTGAGTGGCGGCCTCTTTGCTGCCGGCATCGGCGTTCCTGCCGGTCACCATCACTTCAGTGTTATTGAACTCGCCATTGGTGCACCGATTGCTGCCATTATCGGTTCGCAGATCGGACACTTCTTGGGCTGGCACTTTGGTGTGCGCGTCTTTAAAGATGTCGAAGGTCGCTTCTTCCATATTGAAAAATTGAAAGCTGCCGAAAAATACATCACTAAATATGGTCAATCGAAAGCGATTGTCTTAGGACGATTTGTTCCGGTTGTGCGCGGACTTATCAACCCGGTATCGGGAATGATCAAAGTTCCATATAAGAAATTCTTTACCTGGAACTTAATT
>CAIQXR010000281.1 GCA_903875815.1 uncultured Actinomycetes bacterium | reverse complement strand
CCCATCCGAGAGTGGAGAGGCGCCGTTCCTGTAGAGGCCAAAGGTATCGGTTTTACGCGTCAGCCACCATTTAACACCCGCAGCACCGAGGCGAAGTTGGCGACCTGTGGTGGGAATTTAGCCCTTGATTAAGGCAAGCACCTGATCTCGAACCTGCTCCATCTCGGCTTGGCTACTGGCCTCGACATTGAGTCGAAGGAGCGGCTCGGTATTCGATGGTCGGACATTGAACCAATGAGTAGCGCCAGTCAGCGTAATTCCGTCGAGTTCATCGAGTGAATGGGTGGCTGTGAATTGAGCAAGCACGCGGGTAATTGCGGCCGGGACATCGCTCACTTCAGTGTTGATTTCACCGCTAGCGAAGTAACGGTTAAACGGTGCGAGCACTTCAGAAAGTGGTGCAGAGCGCGCCGCCAATTCAGTAAGTGCATAAAGCGCTGCCAACATTCCGGAATCTGCTTTCCAGAAATCTGCAAAGTAGAAGTGACCTGAATGTTCGCCACCAAAGATCGCGCCCGACTCAGCCATCATCGCTTTGATGTAGGAATGTCCTACGCGAGATCGCAGGGAAGTTCCCCCGCTCTCGGCAACGATTTCGGGCACTGCGCGAGAGGAGATCAAGTTATAGATGATTGTTGAGCCCGGTTTGCGATCGAGTTCACGGACTGCGATGAGAGCAGTGAGCGATGAAGGATTAACCAGCTGACCCTTTTCATCAACGAGGAAACAGCGATCGGCGTCACCGTCGAAAGCAAGGCCTATGTCGGCGCCTACTTCGCGAACTTTTGCTTGCAGATCTACGAGGTTCTTCGCTTCGATGGGATTTGCTTCATGGTTAGGGAAATTGCCATCGAGTTCAAAGTACATCGGCGTGAGGTCAACATTAAGTTTTGCCATCACAGCTGGTGCGGTGTAGCCACCCATGCCATTTCCGGCATCGATAACGACTTTTAATTTACGGCCGCTAGTTGGCGATACGCCGGGGAAAAGCGAGAAGAGAAAATCAACGTAACTAGTGAGAAGTTCGGTGCGATCTTGCTTTCCGAAAGATGCTGGCGCGGCTTCAGGAGCGACATTTATCAATTCTTTAATACGGAGCAAGCCGGACTCTTTTCCGATCGGGCGAGCACCGCTCTTGCAGAGTTTCATGCCGTTATATGCAGCAGGGTTATGGCTAGCGGTAAACATGACGCCAGGCAGATTAAGTTTTCCCGATGCGAAATAGAGCATATCCGTGGAGGCGAGGCCAATTCGGGTAACACTGACGCTATGCGCCATAGCGCCTTCGGCGAAAGCATCTGCTAGTTGTGATGATGAGGGGCGCATATCTTCGCCGATAACGATGTGCTGAGGCTCAGATTCTTCAATGAGAAAACGAGCAAAAGCCGAACCAACGGCGCGAGCAAATTCTGTAGTTACTTGATCGCCAACCAAACCACGGATGTCGTAAGCCTTGATAATGGAGTTAAGAAAGTCTTCAGTGAACTCGTGTGTCATGGTTGGCCTCGCTCTGGGGAGTTAGAAATCTGGAGATGATTATTGCGCCGATATTTAATTAGGAATTGCGCGAAGATGACCGCGGCGACCAATCTCCTGTCCAACAGGGCTGACTGATTGAGCCAGGGAATCTTCTTCGACATCACTCTTACGTGCGCCTGCCTCACGAACAGCATTAGCAATCGCCATCAGATCATCATCACTTGGACCACTGGCATCAAAGTTCAGTTCTTGCTTGATGACCGACCAACCTTGAGGAACGCTCATTCGCGAGCTGTGCTCTTGGCAGAGATCGTAGGCATGTGGTTCAGCAAAAGTTGCGAGTGGCCCCAGTACTGCGGTGGAATCCGCGTAGATATAGGTCATCGTCATTGTTGCCAATCGTCGGCAGCCGGCACGGGAACAACTGCGTCCCATTCGTTGCTGCGTTGGCCTCATGTGCGTCAGGTTATCGCCTGCCTTAGCCAATTGCGGGGATTTCCACGCAGTCGTTTTGCTCTGCCGCTTCGCAGTTAGCCGCGCGAGATGGTTCGTGCATCGGAGAGCGGAACGGAGGCACTCTCGAGCTGGCTCCCGGAATTGAGAGGTAAGTAGGCGAAGCCAGGCGAGGTCGAAAGAATGGCAGTGGCGTTGGTGCCCGGGTTATCTGTGGAAATTTGCAGCAAAGAGAGCGGGAGTGTTGGCGCCCAGGTAGCAAAGTTGTCATCACGCAGCGTGAGGTTGCCGCTAGTTCCCGAAGTCGATCTCCAAGAAATGTGAACACTGACCCCTGTGCCAGTAAAGATAAAGCCCGCCTTATTTCCCCCCATGTTGAGTGTGATGGGGTGGCCAACTTCAAGCGGTGTATTAGCCGAGCTCCAACCAATCTCCGACGAGGTGGCGGTGAGCAAGGAGGCGAGAATCGGCTGATCAGAGGTGAGAGTAAGCGAGAAATAAGTCGAAGCCTGGAAATTCTTCAAGGGAATATCAATAACGCTCTCATGATTGATAGAGAGTGAATCCAAACCAACAGGGACGAAACTGCCATCTTTAGAGAGCACGTTGACGGCAACGTTGGCGTTGATAGTTCCAGGAACGGCAATGCGCAGTACTTGCGAAGTGGAAGAGGAAGAAATCCCGCCTGCGATCGTGAGGTTTTTTGCTGGCGTTAGCGCCGGTGCTACAAAGTCACTACCGAGTGAGTGAAGACCTTTTTGACGATGGTCATAAAGAAAAGTTGTCGTGCGGCCGGCGCGAGTAATCGCATGTATCGCCACTGCT
>CAIQXR010000280.1 GCA_903875815.1 uncultured Actinomycetes bacterium | reverse complement strand
TGTTCGAATTCCGGCGCAATCGGCGATCAGATAAGTCCCTGCTGTGAGTGAAAAATCGAGTGCCCGTTGGTACACGCCGCCCTCGGGTAATGCGATTGATTCGGTGGCTTCAGAGAGGACTAGGCCACTTTCATCGACTTGGCGAAGATGTAGTTGCTCCGTTCGAGCCGATCCTTCATTCAATATCTTCAGGGTGCGGTCTGGCCCATCGAAATGCAGAACGATTGGTTGGTAAGCAGATCGCAATGAGTACCATGCAAGTTTGCGTTGCGAGTCGCTATCAAAAACTGCCCAACTCAGCGCCGGCCACATGTCGTTAAATTGCCAGAGGAAGGTGCCCGAGCAAATGGGATAGAGCGTACGGAAATGTTTGACGCCAGTCTCGACTGCGCGCGCCTGTACTAGTTGCGCTGCGAAATACCAGAGGGTGCCCTCTTGGGGTGGGTTGGCAAATTCCCAATTAAGTCCATTTTCGATGTTCTCCATGCCTTTAAAAGCTTTTTGGTGAATAACCAATTCAGAATTATTGGGGGAGATCTCCTTATTTACCAATGATCGAGTCAAGGTCTGCCATGAACCTGGGCCGTTGTAACCAAACTCTGCTGCGAGTGATGGCGTGTAAGTCTCATAGCCCTGGTACATGCGTCGATTCCAGACATCCCAAATGTGATTGGTGCCAGAGAGTTCTGACATGACGTCATCGCTATCAACGGCAAAGGGAGAGCCAGGAATGTAAATTCGACTGGGATCTAGTTCTGCAACCAGTTTAGGTAATAGGTCAAAGTAATAAGTGGCACCCCACGGGCGACCCTGAAGTTCATCCTGCCAACCCCAATTCTGATGACCTTCTAAACACTCATTGTTGCCACACCACATAAAGAGGCTGGCGTATTTGGATAGACGAGCGATGTTTTCACGGGCTTCGGCCTCTACTTCCGCCATCGTCTCAGGATCTTCTGAATATGCGGCGCACGCAAAGAGGAAGTCCTGCCAAACCAAGAAGCCCATCTCATCACACAATTGATAGAAGTGATCAGATTCGTAGATACCGCCACCCCAGACGCGAATGGCATTAACGCCTAACTCTTGAAGATTTTCGAGCTTCGCTTTGTACTGATCTCGGGAAATACGTGAAGGAAATGGATCATCAGGAATCCAGTTCACGCCCTTAAATGCGATTCGCTGGCCATTGATAGCTGGGGCAAATTCACGGCGCCCGCCAACTAATTGATCGTGAAGTTCGATATGTCGAAAACCGATTCTAGAACTCCAGGAGTCACTCTCACTCATTATGACAATCTCATAGAGATGCTGTTCCCCATAACCTCTTGGATTCCAAGGCTTGATATCGGGGATTCTTAATTCGTTACTTTGGTTGGGGATCAATGAATAATTTCGACCATTAATCGAAAGAAAGAGGAGATCGCTGCCCGCCACATGTGGCGTGATGTGGAGGATTGCTTCATCGCGATAATCCGCAATTACCTGCACATCAATGATGCGATCTTCTTGATAGGTAATCAGCTCGACCGGCTTCCAGATCCCAGAAGTTAATGTGATGGGGCCCCAATCCCAACCAAAGCTGCACGCCATCTTACGAATGATGTTGTAAGGGCGGTTGTAAGGATTAGGGAGTGGACCGCGCTCTTTCTCTAAGCGAACCATCTCGGGAAGAGGGGCGTGGAAACGTACTTCAACATCGAAGGGAGCAGTGACTTCAGAGAGGTCTATTTCATAAGAGCGATGCATATTCTTGGTAGAGAGCTTTAAATCTCCGGCAATGTAGATGTCGGCCAAAGTATCCAGGCCATTAAAGCGAAGGAGTGATTGCCCGCCAGGTAACTCTGTGACCGTAGTGCGATAGGTGAAATCGGTCTTTCCAATCCATTCCATCTCCGCCTCGGTGCCATCGATACGGATATCGCGCAATAACCCCTGCGCCATGAGATCGGTATGGACTGTGCCCGGAACCGTAGCGGGATAACTCTTATCTAAATAAGAAAGCGTCCACTCAGTGAGCAGACGCTTTCTGATAGCCACGCTATTTACTTAACAGAGCCAGCGAGGAGTCCTCGGACGAAGAAGCGCTGGAGTGAAAGGAAGACGATGATCGGAATGATGATCGAGACGAGTGCGGCTGGTGCCACATTCTCCCAGTGCGAACCGAGTGATCCACCAAGGCTAGAGAGGTGGAGCGTTAACGGTGCAACATCATCAGTACCACCAGCGAAGACCAGTGCTACCAACAAGTCATTCCAAATCCAGAGGAACTGAAAGATGGCGATCGAAGCGATGGCTGGAAGTGAGAGTGGAAGAACGATGCGACGGAATACTTCAAAGTGGTTAGCACCATCGACGCGCGCAGCTTCCATGATTTCACGAGGAAGTGAGGCAACGAAGTTGTGAATCAAGTAAGTCACTAGCGGCAGACCGAACATGACGTGTGGCAACCAGACAGAGGCCAACGTGCCCACAATATGAAGCTGCGGAAATACTTGATGCCCAAAGATCTTGATGCCAGTAGCAAAGAAGGTAAGCAACGGAAGGAGTGAGAGTTGCAACGGAACACCTTGAAGGGCGAAGAGACCGTAGAAGATTTGATCACTGAACTTAAAAGGCACCCAAGCAAGTGCGTAGGCAGCCATCAGGCCAATTCCCACCGAGAGAACTACTGCCGGAATGGTAATCGCCAGTGAGTTCACTGCGAACGGAATCATTCCTTGAGTTCCGATCGTGCCATTACTC
>CAIQXR010000279.1 GCA_903875815.1 uncultured Actinomycetes bacterium | reverse complement strand
CCACTTCGGTAAATATTTCTGCCAACTTGGTCGCCATCGCAACTGAGACTGGGCGATTTGCGGCAACTACGCCACCAAAAGCAGAGACCGGGTCACATTCATGGGCGCGCAAGTGCGCAGTCGCAATATCGCCAGCGACTGCAATGCCACATGGATTGGCATGCTTGATGATTGCTACGCATGGCTCGGAATGGTCATATGCGGCACGAAGCGCAGCATCGCCATCGGTGTAGTTATTAAAGGACATCTCTTTGCCATGGTGCTGGATAGCGCTGGTGATTCCTGAAGCGATCGCTGGCTTACTCGCGAATACGGCAGCACCTTGATGCGGATTCTCGCCATAGCGAAGGTCAGCAACTTTCTCGAAAATCTCTGCTCGCCATTCATTCTGATCGAGTTGCTGGCCAAGCCACTGCGCAATAGCAGCATCATATTCAGCAGTCTTTCGGAATGTTTCCATAGCAAGCGTTTTGCGCTCAGCCAAAGTAAAGCCGCCAGCAGCAAGTGCTTCGTTGAGGAGGCCATACTGTGAAGGATCGGAGATCACAGCGACCGAGCCATGATTCTTGGCAGCTCCGCGCAGCATGCTCGGTCCACCAATATCTATCTGCTCAATGCACTCGGCGTAAGAAGCGCCCGATGCAATGGTCTGAGTAAAGGGATAGAGATTAACGATGATTAATTCAAAGGTATCGATATTTTGTTCTTTAATGGCAGCAAGATGCGCCGGATCGTTTTGATCGGCAAGGATTCCACCATGAATGCGAGGATGCAGTGTCTTGACGCGACCGCCCATCATCTCGGGAAAGCCGGTGTACTCCTCTACCGGCATGACGGCAATGCCAGCATCCATGAGGGTCTTTGCAGTGGAGCCAGTCGAGAGAATCTCAATTCCCTTCTCCGCGAGTGAGCGACCGAGATCTACTAAACCAGTCTTGTCATAGACGCTAATAAGGGCGCGATGAATAGCTTTACGTTCTGACATGAGACCTCAATGACCGTCGCTTCCGGGTATGCCTGTGCTGGCGAATTTCTGGAGGGTCTCCACGATGAGTAACCGTTCCTCAATCTTAATACGTTCGTGCAGGCTATCGACGCTATCCCCCGCCAAGACTGCCACTTCACGCTGCGAAATTACTTCACCGGTATCCACGCCAGCATCCACCCAGTGCACAGTGGTACCAGTAACACTTGCTCCAGCAGCCAGCGCGTCGGCCACAGCATGTGCTCCGGGAAAGAGCGGCAAGAGCGCCGGATGAGTATTAATAACTTTGAAACGAGTGACGAAATCTGGTGCCAGAATGCGCATAAAGCCGACGCTCACAACTAAATCCGGTGCAACTGATTCGACGGTAGCAAATATTTCTCGATCCCATTCCGCGCGATCAGTTTTCATGGGAATAAGAGCCGTGTTGAGCCCGCGTTCGCCGGCAAGGGTGAGGATGGGCGCATCTTTGTCTGAGATCACCAGAGTAATGTCGATCGATAGCTCACCGCGATCAATGGCTGCAAATATTGCCGATGCGAGTGACCCAGCGCCAGAAGCGAGAAGAACGATTTTCACTCTGTTAATTCCGCTGCTTGAGATTCTGTGGCTTTTGCATCATGGCGGCGATTACCTATTGCGTGGAAAAGTGACGGAATTACAAGGAGTGCAATCACCGCAACTATCGCGCAGCTCAAGTAGATGGCATCGAGATACCACCAGCGCACTCCCACCACGCTCATCTCTTTCGTTAGCAATTCACCGGAAGCAAGGAAGCCACCAATAGAGATAAGCGCCAACGAGAAGAGAATTTCACCGCCGGCGGTGCGGTAACGATGGAGTGAACGGCGGGCACGGAAAATTTGTGCACCTGCCAATGCGAGAATAAGAATATTGCTCGCGAGATAAAGCGGGTGCTTGCCATTAGGGAGCGCTGCCAATAACGGAATAGCCGGAATTCCATGCAAGGACATATGAATAGGTGTGAGTACCGTGTGGGCTCCAACAGTGAGACCCGCACCAGTGAAGTATCCAAGCGCCATTATTGCCAGGTTAGGCAGATATCCAATCTGCAGAGCGAGAAGAAGCGCGCCACCGACAATTCCGGGCTGGTCCACAACAGTGAGATTCTTCAGAAGTGAATGATGAGCAAAGAGGGAGAAAGCTGCCACAACACCAGCAGCGCCAACGAGCGCTGCCCAGGACCAGTATGAAAAGCGAAGGTTGTTCAATCGCTTCACGGGAAGTTCGATACCGGCGACAACTGCAAGCAGCGCTG
>CAIQXR010000278.1 GCA_903875815.1 uncultured Actinomycetes bacterium | reverse complement strand
GCGCTTGGCACCATTCATAGTGACGGTTGCAGCATCGATGATTTCATCGGCAAAGTCAGGGACGACTTCGCCAGTGGGCTTGCCATCTACGGATTTAGTCATCAGGAGCAGGAGATTGACGACATTTCGACTAAAGAGCATGGAGGCATGGAAGGGGAGTTGTGATGGCACATCTTTGCCGCCCCACATGCGAACACCATTAGAAGTGGTGATGATTTCACCTGGTTTGGTGCCTTCGACATTTCCGCCAGTTTCAGAGGCGAGATCGACAACGACGGAGCCGGGTGACATGGTCGCAACCATTTCGGCAGTAACCAATCGAGGTGCCGCGCGACCTGGCACGGCAGCGGTAGTGATCAAAACATCTGCCGCAGAAATATATGGTGTGAGAAGTTCTCGCTGTTTAGCGGCGCGATCTTCTGTCATCTCGCGGGCATAACCACCAGCGCCTTCCAGGGCTTCGAGTTCTAGAGTGATGAATTTTGCGCCCATCGATTTCACTTCGTCGGCTGATGCGGGACGAACATCGTAAGCACTGACCACTGCGCCAAGTCGCTTTGCCGTAGCGATTGCTTGCAACCCTGCTACGCCTGCGCCAAGGACAACGACATTTGCTGGCGTCACAGTGCCTGCGGCAGTCATGAGTAATGGGAAGAAGCGTGGTGACATTTCTGCAGCAACGAGCGTGGCCTTGTAGCCGGCGCAGAGTGCTTGTGAAGTGAGTGCATCCATGGATTGCGCACGAGAAATTCTTGGAACGAGTTCTAGCGAGATCGCTGTGACGCCAGAACTTGCAGCGGCATCGATGGAATCCACAGCAGTCGTGGGTGAGAGGAAGGAGATGGTGATGGCACCCTTTTTCAAAGATTTCATTTGGTCGGGTGTGAGTGGCTGCACGGATGCCACGACGTCGGCATCGGCAATCACATTTCCAGATTGCACAGTTGCACCTGCTGCGCGGTATTGATCATCACTCGCTTGTGCGTTTAAGCCAGCACCAGATTCGATGACCACATCGAGCCCTGCTTTAGTGAGTTTGTTGATGATGTCTGGAACCAGCGCCACGCGCATTTCGCCAGGTCGGATCTCTTTCGGAACAGCGACTCTCATAACGAGAGGTTAGGGGTAGGCATGGGGCGAGTAAATAGCCTGTCCAGATTGTTGGGCTACTTTTTGCTGAGAATTCAATCCTCAGGCGTGGCCAACCGGTCGGCCCTGGGCTCAGACGGTTCTGGCACTCTGCTTTCGAGTCTCAGGCAATCGTCCAGCCAGGAAGAAGGTCAGAATGAAGGCGATCCCGCTGACTGCGAAAGCTGTTCGATAAGTGAAGGCATCGGCCACCCAGCCCACAACGATGGGTCCCACGATCATGCCGGCATCACCTGCCATCTGCCAGATCGCAATGACTTGGCCTCCTTTTCCGCCAAAGAGATCGCCCACAACATTTGCATGACCAGTACCAATGAATGCCCCGCCCAGCCCAAAGAGCGCCATCGATGCAAAGAAGAACCAGACGTTATGGGCTAATACCAAAGCCGTCACTGCACCAAAGACAAATGACGAACCCACCAAGAGAACAAATTTACGTCCGCGCTGATCACTCATTTTTCCGGAGTACAGCAGCACTGCGCCTTGAGCTATCGCAGAAATGGTAAAGCCATATCCCACGATCACTGATGTGGAATGCAAATCTCCCTTAACAAATAGCGGCAGGACAGTATTACGAATTCCAAAGAGCACCCAGTTTGAGAGGAAGGTAATAACAAGTGCTGCGCGATATGGATAGAGCGCAAGGGCGGTGCGAATCGGAATCTTCTCGCTCATATTGTTGATCTTGGTAAAGGTGGGACCCAGGCGCGATTCGCGCAAGAAGATGGAGGCGGTGGCACTGGCCATAATCAAAGTGGCTGTGTAAATAAAGAATGGGATGCGCAAGGAGATTGCCATGAGCAAGCCACCGACTGCGGGACCGGCAATTCCGCCGATCAGAAAGGCACCGTTATATGTTGATTGCGCGCGACCGCGATCGCTATCACCAATCGAACGCATTAAGAGCGCGCTGGCTGAGACGGAGAACATAGATGAACCAAGTCCACCAGCAGTTCTAAAGATGAGCAGTTGCCAATAAGAAGTGGCAAGGCCGCAGGTGAGAGTGGAGGCAGCCACGATTAAGAGTCCGACGGTGAGAATCTGACGCTCGCCGAAGTTATCGACAAGTTTTCCCGAGATCAGGCCAGAGCTAAATCGAGCCAACGCAAAGCTTGAGACGATCAAACCGATAGCAGTATTGGAGACGCCAAAGCTCTTAGTGAAGACGGGAATGGCCGGAATGATCAGGCCATAACCAATAGCAACGAAAAAAGCCACCACCGAGAGGATGTAAACCTCAGTCGGCAGTGGCTTTTTAATCACGTGCTTAGGCTAGTGCTTCGCCAGCTGCTTCTTCCTTCGCGGCATGGTGAGCTGCTCCTGTGCGCAATGGAGTTTCGCGCAAGAAGAGCGCCACAACAAAGCCCAACGCAGTTACAGGTGCTGCAAACAAGAAGACGATATGGAAGGACTGAACGAATGCATGGAGTAATCCAGCATGGAGTTCAGGCTTCAGTGTCTTCAAGACTGCAGTGTTGTTCTGCAACTGAGCGAGCTTTGACTTGAGATTAGGATCGAGTTGATCTGGATGAGTCATCGCAACCTTCTTCACTGCAATCGGGATGTAGTGAGCGAGGCGGTTAGCGTAGATAGATCCAAAGATCGCAACGCCAATTGTTGAACCGATGGAGCGGAAGAAGGTATTTGCTGAGGTAGCAACACCCATATCCTTGAAATCCACTGAGTTCTGAAGCGCGATAACGATGGTCTGCATCGAAAGACCCAAGCCAGCGCCGATAGCAATCGCGAAGATTGCGATCTGCCAGAACGGTGTGGTCTCAGTGAGAGTCGAGAGCGCCAAAATACCGGCAGTCATGATTGCCAATCCAGCGATCGGATAGCGCTTGTACTTGCCGTGCTTAGAGATCAATTTTCCGCTGGTGATCGACATCGAGACGATTCCGAGCATGAATGGGATCAACTTAAGGCCAGCAGTTGTCGCGGAATCACCCTTAACCACCTGCAGGTAGAGCGGCAACATGATGATCGCACCGAACATGCCTGCACCGATAATGAAACCAAGTACGGATGTGAGTGAGAAGGTGTGATTCTTGAATAGATTGAGCGGCAAAATTGGCTCGGCTGCGCGAGATTCTTGAGCCAAGAAGAGCACGATCAAGACGATAGCAATAACGAGTGCAGTCATTGTGCGGGAATCGGTCCAACCATTTTGTGGGCCGTAGACAGAGACGAAGAGCAAGAGCGCTGCAACGCCAGTAACAAGGAGGAAGGCACCGAGGTAATCGATCTTATGCTTCTTAACAACCTTAGGGATGTGCAGTGAAGCTGTGGTGATAACAAGGGCTGCGATACCAAATGGCAAGTTGATGTAGAAGATCCAGCGCCAACCGGTAATTCCAAAGATCTTGTTGTGGTCAGAGAAGAATCCACCAAGGAGTGGACCAGCAACTGAAGAGAGACCCCAGACGCCACCGAAGTAGCCCTGGTAGCGACCGCGCTCGCGCGGCGAGACGATGTCACCGATGATCACGAAGGTGAGGGCCATAAGTCCGCCAGCACCAAGACCCTGGATTGCGCGGAAGGCAATCAACTGAGTCATATTCTGAGCGGCGCCAGCAGCAAAGGAACCAATAAGGAAGGTAACGATCGCAAACTGGAAGACTGGACGGCGTCCGTAGAGGTCAGAGATCTTTCCGTAGAGCGGAGTAGATGCCGTTGAGGTCAAAAGGTATGCAGTAACTACCCAGGTGTAGTGGGAGAGACCATTGAAGTCTTCGACAATGCGCTTGAGCGCAGTGGAGACGATGGTCTGGTCGAGGGCTGCGAGGAGCATGCCCACCATGAGGCCAGAAAGAACAGCCATGATCTCCTTGTGGGAGAGCTGCTTCGTTGCAGTACTTGGTGAATCAGACATAACTGTGTCCTACATTCTTATCGAGGTTGAGAGTTTTGGGCTTACCGAATAGTTGAAACTTCTACTATGAAGAATACAGGTCGAAGTTGAGATCTGCCTCCCCGAACCCGCGCCAACCGCCGCCAGATGTGAGAAAGTAGCCACATGAAGAGCATCGTCGCTGAAGACCTCCATAAGACCTACCGCAAAGGCCAGACCAAGGCCCTGGATGGGCTCAATCTCGATGTGGAGGAAGGCACTGTTCTGAGCATTCTTGGCCCGAATGGTTCGGGCAAGACCACCACCGTTCGCATCTTGGCGACTCTGCTTCAGCCTGATTCCGGCCACGCAACAGTCGGCGGAATTGATGTCATTAAGAATCCCAAAGCAGTTCGCGAAATTATTGGCCTTTCTGGTCAGTACGCAGCTGTCGATGAGACGCTCACTGGCTGGGATAACTTGGTGATGTTCGGCCGGCTCTATCACCTTAAAGCGAACGCAGCTGAAGCTCGTGCGACAGAATTGCTCGAACAATTTTCCTTAACTGAAGCAGCCCATCGCCCCATCAAAACATTCTCTGGCGGTATGCGACGCCGGCTCGATTTAGCAGCTTCGCTGATCATTCGTCCCAAAGTTCTCTTCCTCGATGAGCCCACCACGGGACTTGATCCACGCGGTCGCATGGAGATGTGGGGAGTTATTGAAGAATTAGTAAAGGAAGGCGTCACGCTCTTACTGACGACGCAATATTTGGAAGAGGCCGATCAGTTGGCCGATGAGATTGCCGTAATCGATACCGGCAAAGTAATTGCTCGAGGCACCTCTGACCAACTTAAAAGCCAAGTCGGCGGCGAGCGAATTGAAGTCGTTGTTGGCGAGAGCGATATCGCTGGCACGCGCGCGATCGTAGAAAAATTGGCGGGGGGAATCGCTTCTCTCGATCAGGGACTGCGCAAGATTTCTGCGCCAGTAAAAAATGGCAGCCAATCACTCTTAGACCTTGTTCGCGAACTCGATGGCGCTGGCATTCATCCACTGGATCTCGCCATGAAGCGACCATCCTTGGACGATGTATTCCTTTCACTCACCGGCCATGTTGCCGAAGAAGTGAAGGAAGAAGAGTCGGGCGGCAAGAAGAAAAAGGGCAGAAAAGCTAAGTCGGAAGGAGGCGCGAAATGAGAGCACTGATGGATGCACTTGTTATTACCAAGCGCCAGTTACTTCAACTCACTCGAGTCCCTGAAGTCCTTATCTTTAACACTATTCAGCCAGTCATGTTCGTACTTCTCTTCCGTTATGTCTTCGGAGGTCTAGGTGCCAATATCCCCGGCGGCTATGTTCAATTATTGATGCCCGGCATCTTTGTTCAGACCGTTACTTTCACACTTGCTGCTACGGCTCAAGGTTTGGCACAAGATATGGAGAAAGGACTTATTGATCGATTCCGCTCGCTTCCGATTGCACGATCTGCAGTCGTCACCGGTCGCACACTCGGCGATGGATTGCTCAATATCGTCGTCTTGGTCGTCATGGGAATTGCTGGCTACATTGTTGGCTGGCGTCCAACTTCTGGCGTCTTCAAAATCTCACTTGGCTTTTTGATGTTGCTCTTCTTTGGATACGCACTTTCCTGGGTGGGCGTCTATGCCGGCCTGGTCTCTAAAGATGCCCGCGTGGTCGCCAATGTCTCCTTCCTCTTTACTTTCCCACTGACATTTCTCTCCAATGCCTTTGCATCAACAACGTCAATGCCTCGGCCACTTCAGTATTTTGCAGAATGGAACCCGGTCTCCACGATGGTGGCAGCGGCCCGGCAACTCTTTGGTTTCCACAATGTCTTTGGCGCAACAGCCAACTCATATCCCAGCCAACATCCGATAACGATGTCCTTGGTGTATATGGTGGTCTTGATGGCGATCTTCGCGCCGCTATCAGTGCGACGCTATAAGAACACGTCTAAATAATTAAGTAAAGCGAGTAGTTAGAAGTAGCTCTTGGCTTCCAAGATGGCGACCGCAATCTGCTTGCCATTAGGTGCGGTGTAATTAACGGTCTCGCCGACTTTGGCGCCCATCACTGCTGAGCCCAATGGGGATTTGATGCTGTAAACATCGAGATCATCGTCGGTGGAAATTTCGCGCGACCCGAGTAAGAACTTCATCTCGTCGCCGCCGAAATCAACGGTGACTAACATTCCCTGACCAACGACGCCTGACTCACCTTCCGGCGGAGTTCCGATATGGGCATGTTCGAGCATGTGCTTGAGCTGGCGAATTCGGCCTTCAATCTTGCCTTGCTCTTCGCGGGCGGCGTGATATCCGCCGTTTTCTTTGAGATCACCTTCCGCGCGTGCAGCTTCAATCTTTTTGACGATGTCGGCGCGACGCGGACCTTCGAGGTCGGCAAGTTCAGCGGCCAAGCGATCGGCAGCTTCTTGGGTTAACCAGGTCTGGGTCTCTTCGTTGCTCATAAGGTGGGCAACTTTACTTGAAAGAGAGCGACCGTGGATACGCGGCCTGGGTTAGCGACAACCGAGCAATTGCGCGCTCACTGCCGGCGCGCGAGTAGGAATGGTCACGGTTCGGTCCTGCGAAGCCAGCCCAGTTACGGGGGAGTCGCTGACTTGGCCCACAACATTGGCGGCATAGTCATAGGCGACCAGAGTGCAGTTGCGAGCGATCGCTGGATGGCGCACTGAAATCGAGTACTTAATAGAGAAGTGCTTCGCATCAATGCTGGTGAAGGAGACGACGGAGGCACGAATTTCTGGAGTCGAGTAGTGACCGCCGGACCAGATCAACCAACCGCCACCAACGATGGCGAGCAGAATTGCATAAGGAAGCCAAGCGGGCCTGTGGCTATTGGAGATCCCGTAGCGCTCGCGCAGGTAAGGATCGGCGGCGCGAAAATCGGAGATATCTCTCATGCTGCCAATTCTAGTGAATAATGCCTATATGTCCGATCAAGCAGATATCAATGTAGGCCTCGTCGGTTCGATCACGATGATTATTCTGGTCACAGCAGTGACATTGTTGCTGGTTAGTTTTTATCGCCGCTACAAGCGCGCCCAAGAACGGGGCGATAATCCCGCGACCGGAAATTCAGACTCACCCCATAATGGTGGCAACGAGTAAATCCTTTTATGCCTGCGCTAAAAAAACTTCTCCCATATCTATCGGCTCTACTTATTGCATTCATATTTGTTGAGTTAGGAATCTGGCAGTTGCACCGCGCACAGGAGATGCATAAGCCGGTCAGCGCTGTTGAAGCTCCTACCGTTCCTCTCTCGTCCATTGCCTTACCCGGTACAAATCTCAAACCAGCTGCTGCTAATCGCATCGTCACCGTCACTGGGACATATAAAGATATTTTCATTGCGCCGAATCAGAACCACCTAGCCTTAGAAGTTCGCCTTCTGAACGTCAATGGTGGCTCGGCAATTTTGGTGGTTCGCGGCGCAGCGACGTCATCACAGCAAACTCTTAGAGGATCAGTGGAAGTAACTGGCCGGCTCTATCCTCGGCAAAGTTCTGATCACGCCACAAATTCTGCGAATACGCTCTCACGTCTGGATCCAGCGCTTATTACCGGAACAACAGAATTGAATTT
>CAIQXR010000277.1 GCA_903875815.1 uncultured Actinomycetes bacterium | reverse complement strand
CTAGAACCCACCATTGAGTTGCGCAAGAAGATTGTTCGCGAAATTCGTAAAGTAAAACCCGATCGCATGGTGATCCAAAGCCCGGAGCGAAATTGGGATCGCATTGGCGCAAGCCACCCCGATCACTTAGCTGCCGGTGAAGCAGCAATCCAGGCGGTCTATCCCGATGCTCGTAATCCCTTTGCTTTTGAAGATCTCTTGAAAGAAGAAGGCCTTGAGCCGTGGAAGGTGAAGGAAGTGTGGGTTATGTCCCACAACTCACCAGACCATCACGTCGATATCACGTCAACATTCGATAAGAAGATGGCTGCGCTACATTCACATGTCAGCCAGACTGCGCACAACCCAGAGCTCGAGAAGATGGTGCGCGAGTGGGGCGAGCGAAATGCTCAATCAGTTGGATTGCCAGAAGGCCACGTGGCCGAGGTATTCCGAATTGTAAATACCAACTAGTTGTAAAACTAGTTAATTATTTAACGCTCTCTCTTTCGATCGCCACAGTTTGAGCTGGTGTGCCATCGGTTGCGCCATTTGCAACGCCCTTGGCTGCAATCGCTTTCAGGATATCTAGCCCCTGGGTGATCTGACCCCAGACGGTGTAGTTCGGTCCAAGTGTTGTATCGGCGTAGACCAAGAAGAACTGGCTGCTATTGGTATTGGGTCCAGAGTTAGCCATCGCAACTGTTCCGGCTGGATAGTTATTCGCCTTGTATTGTGGCAAATTCTCATCGCGGTAAGTGAACTTGGCGCCACTTGTGCCGGTCGCTGTTGGGTCACCACACTGAAGCACGAAAATTCCTTGAGTAGTAAGACGATGGCAGAGTGAGCCATCGAAGAATCCTTGAGAGGCCAAGCTAGTCATTGCCGAGACAGTGAATGGCGCCTTTGCAGTGAATGCATCGATAACGATCGTTCCGCAATTAGTAGTGATGGTGAAAGTCTTATCTTGCGCAGTGTTCTTGATCAAAGTAGGAAGCGCAACATCTTTCGGCGCATGGCCCACTGCAGATGTTGTTGTGCAATGGAGGCCCGCTGAATTAGCGGTAACTGAAACTTTAGGAGTAGCCGAAGCTTTAGGAGTTGGCTTTGGCTTGGCAGCAGCAAAGGAAGTTGACGCTCCTAGTACCAAAGCAGCAATCGCGACCATAACTACCGCGCTCTTCTTCATCATGTCCTTACTCCCACTCAATAGTTCCTGGTGGTTTCGATGTGACATCGAGGACCACTCGGTTAACTTCACGAACTTCATTAGTTATTCGTGTTGAAATTTTCTCTAACACATCATACGGAACGCGCGACCAATCTGCAGTCATCGCATCCTCAGAACTTACTGGGCGAAGAACGATCGGATGCCCATAGGTGCGGCCGTCACCTTGCACACCCACGCTGCGAACACCAGCAAGGAGCACTACTGGACACTGCCAAATCACTCGATCGAGTTCGGCGCGCTTAAGTTCTTCGCGTGCAATCGCATCGGCGCGACGCAAAATTTCCAGATTATTCTCAGTAACTTCTCCGACAATTCGAATCGCAAGACCAGGGCCAGGGAAAGGCTGACGCCACACGATCTCTTCCGGAAGTCCCAGCTGTAACCCAGCTTCACGCACTTCATCTTTAAAGAGCGAGCGAAGTGGTTCGATCAATGTGAATTGAAGATCATCGGGAAGGCCACCGACGTTGTGGTGCGACTTAATATTTGCAGTGCCTTCTCCCCCGCCTGATTCAACAACATCCGGGTAGAGCGTTCCTTGAACTAAGAAATCGATCGACTCTTCAGCCGAGACTTCACGGGCAGCTGCTTCAAAGACGCGGATAAATTCGGTGCCAATAATTTTGCGCTTCGTCTCTGGATCGGTAACGCCTGCAAGGGCTTTGAGGAAACGGTCCTTGGCATCAACGACATGGAGTGAAACTCCGGTGGATGCTACGAAATCTTTCTCTACTTGCTCCGCTTCGCCTTCGCGAAGAAGTCCGTG
>CAIQXR010000276.1 GCA_903875815.1 uncultured Actinomycetes bacterium | reverse complement strand
TATCTGCAGTGAAGTAACCGGCATCGAGCCACTTTTGATAGAGCGGAGCCTCTATATCTGCAGGGGTAAAGCTTGCAGCTAGCGCAATCTCGGGCTTGGGACTCTGGGTGCTCATGGTGCAGCAGTCTAGATTAGTTAGGCGCTCTTATCGATTCCGGAGTCGCCAGCCTTCTCGGCCTTCTCCGTCTTGCTGCGCTTAGGTCCGCCAGCGGTGCGATTGACGTAAATCGGTAGCGATTCCTTGCGGACAACCTCGGGGCCGACGATAACTTTTGCTACTTCAGAACGTGATGGGATCTCATACATGACGCCCATCAGCGTCTCTTCCATAATGGCGCGAAGGCCTCGAGCACCAGTGCCGCGCTTGATTGCGAGATCAGCAACGACTTCTAGAGCTTCAGTAGTGAATTCAAGTTCAACGCCATCGAGTTCAAAGAGACGGGCATATTGCTTCACGAGTGCGTTCTTTGGCTCGGTGAGAATCTGCATCAGAGCCGGACGGTCAAGATTTTCCACGCTAGTAAGAATGGGAAGACGACCGATGAACTCCGGAATCATTCCGAACTTCAAGAGATCTTCTGGCATGACATCGCCGAAGAAATCGATCTGTGAAATTTCAGCTGGGCTATGCAACGGCGCATTAAATCCAACGCCACTCTTACCCTTGCGACCTTCAATAATCTTTTCTAGTCCAGCAAAAGCGCCACCGACGATAAAGAGAATGTTGGTGGTATCGATCTGAATAAATTCTTGATGCGGATGCTTGCGTCCGCCTTGTGGTGGAACTGAAGCAGTAGTGCCTTCAAGAATCTTAAGAAGTGCTTGCTGCACACCTTCGCCGGATACATCGCGAGTAATCGATGGGTTCTCGGCCTTGCGAGCGACTTTATCGATCTCATCGATATAAATAATTCCAGTCTCTGCTTTCTTCACATCGAAATCAGATGCCTGCAGAAGTTTGAGAAGAATGTTTTCTACATCTTCACCCACATAACCTGCTTCAGTGAGAGCAGTTGCGTCCGCGATTGCGAATGGCACATTGAGCATGCGTGCCAAAGTCTGAGCGAGCAAAGTCTTGCCGCAGCCAGTTGGGCCAAGGATCAAAATATTGGACTTCGAGAGTTCGATCGCATCTTCGCGCTTGGTGTCACCTGATTGCACGCGCTTGTAATGGTTATAGACCGCAACCGAAAGCGACTTCTTCGCGCGATCTTGTCCTACGACATATTGATCGAGGAAGTCATAAATCTCTTGCGGCTTGGGAAGTTCTTCCATGCCGAGTGAATTAGATTCTTGAAGTTCTTCGACGATGATCTCGTTACAGAGATCGATACATTCATCGCAGATGTAGACGCCCGGACCCGCGATGAGCTTCTTGACTTGCTTCTGGGTCTTGCCGCAGAAAGAGCACTTCAAGAGATCGCCTGATTCACCAATACGCGTCGTCATGGGATAAATCTAGAAGGTTGGGCCATTTCGCGTGGGCGAAATCCCCGCTTAGCCTGTTCGCTTATAGGCGAATTGTTTGCCGCCGCCATGTGAAGTGATTATTGAAGAGTATGCGGCGCCTTCATATCTTTCACACCCGGAACTTGCAGCACCGCAAAGCAGATCAATAGGTGGAATATCGCGACGCCAATCAAGAATGGTTTCTCACCAAAGTAACTGGAAAGCGGGCCAGCCAACGCCATG
>CAIQXR010000275.1 GCA_903875815.1 uncultured Actinomycetes bacterium | reverse complement strand
TGCTCCCCGCGTTGCTCGCGGAGAGCGCCCCGAATAGCTATCGGTTATTTGCTTCCTCGGATTATTTAAGTCGTCCGACTTTTAGAGCTCTAAGCGCGAGGCTTAGGGCTCTCTGTCTTTGCTGGATCTTTTTCGGGAAGATCGCCCAAAGCTAGGTTGATCTTCGCCAGCGTCGCTGAATCAAGCTTTACGCCAGATGCTTTGACATTCTCTTTGACTTGCGAAGGCTTTGTGGCGCCCATGATTACGGAAGAGACGTTGGGATTCGATAACGCCCAAGCAAGAGCTAATTGCGACATGGTGAGGCCAGCCTCATCGGCGATTGGCTTGAGCTTTTGCACCGCTTCGAGAACTTCATCACGCATCCAACGCGAAATCATTCCCGCACCGCTCTTCTTATCCGTAGCGCGAGAACCAGCTGGTGCTTTCTTGCCTGGCAGGTATTTACCCGTTAACACGCCTTGTGCGATTGGTGACCAGACGATTTGGCCAATGCCCTCTTTTTCACAGAGTGGTACAACTTTCGATTCGATAACTCGCCACAGCATTGAATACTGGGGCTGGCTTGATACAAATCGGTTATAGCCGCGAGCATCTTGAATGCGCAGTGCATCTGAAATTTGTTCGGCACTCCATTCGGAGAAGCCAATGTAATGGACTTTTCCTTGTCGGATCAGATCATCAAAGGCGGAAAGTGACTCTTCCAACGGTGTCTCATAATCAAATCGATGCATCTGATAGAGATCAATATGGTCAGTCTGCAGACGCTTCAGTGACGCATGGACAGATTCCATGATGTGCTTGCGAGAGAGGCCACGGTCATTCTTGCCCGTACCAGTCGGCCAATAGACCTTGGTGAAAAGTTCGTAGCTCTCTCGACGTACACCCTTTAAGGCTTTACCCAGAACAACTTCAGCTTTCGTTCCGGCATAGACATCGGCGGTATCGAAGGTAGTGATTCCCTCATCGAGGGCTGCGCGCACGCATTTGATTGCCGACTCCTGCTCGACCTGCGAGCCATGAGTGATCCAATTTCCATAGGAAATTTCTGAGACATACATTCCTGAACTGCCAAGGCGACGATATTCCATGTTTGAGAGCGTACTCTTTGAGGTATGAAAATGCGCCCCCTTACCTCGTTAATTTTCCTTGGAGCTCTTTCGCTTCCAACCCTTGCCATCGCCACTACTCCCGCTTTCGCCGTGGAGACCGCCACCTCGCAGGTCACGCCGCCACCAGCACACCCAGATCATGGGGATGACCGCCCTCGGATCGAAGAACACCACGAAGCTCTACAGGGCATTGAACTTTTCATCTTGGGTGGCGCCTTTGTTGCGGCCCTAGGAATTGCCTATCGAGTAGGCAAGATATCGACATCTCGCAAAACCAACTCAGACGAGTAGTTTTTAGTAGCCCCTGTGCTAACTTCCTCTCACTAGGCAGCCCTGCTTCCTAGTAGCAATGCGTTTAGCGAAGTCCGGTGAGATCCCGGCGCTGTCCCGCAACTGTAATGACCGAAAGGTCCGAGCCAGGTCGCCTAACTCAAAGCTGATGTATCCAACCTCGGAGGAAGGTTGGGCTTCTATTTATTTAGGGTCCGCTTCCTCTCCTTATCCAAGGAGAGTTTTTTTATGCTTAAAAAAGTTTTCACACTGATTACTGCACTGTCGTTAGCCCTCGTTGCCCTTGCCTTCGGTACCACTGTCTCGGTGGCGGCAACTCCAGCAAGTAAAATTGTTTCCCTCTCACCTAGCGCCACCGAAGATCTCTTCGCCATTGGCGCTGGTTCCCAAGTTGTGGCCGTCGATGATCTATCTAATTTCCCTACAACTGCGCCGATCACCAAGCTCAGTGCCTTCACACCTAATGTTGAAGCTATCGCCGCATACTCCCCCGACTTAGTCATCATTAACTCAACTGCCACCGGCGCCGATTCAGTGAAGAGTCAATTGAATTCGCTCGGAATCCAGGTTTACATGGAGAAGACCCCGAGCGTCATTGCCGATGCCTACTCCGAAATTTCAGATCTAGGCGCAGCTACTGGTCGCACTGCTGCAGCAACAACTCTCATCACTTCTATGCAGAAGAAAATCGCCACAGCGCTGAGCGTTGCCCGCAAAACCAAGTCACTCACTTTTTTCCACGAGCTTGATAACACTCTCTACTCAGCCACGTCAGATACTTTTATCGGCCACGTGTACAAGGATTTCCATCTCACCAACATCGCCGACAAAGCTGCAAAGGCTGATTCCGGCGGCTACCCCCAACTCCAACGCGAATATGTCATCAAGGCAAATCCAGCGATCATCTTCTTAGCTGATTCGCAATACGGCGAAAACGCTGCAACGGTCGCAAAGCGTGCGGGTTGGAAATCGATTTCTGCGGTTACCAAGCACCAGGTTTTGGCACTGCCGGCAGATATCCCATCTCGCTGGGGACCTCGTCTTGTCGATTTCTACCAGTTCATCGCGCAAGCTATTAAGTCGGCCAAGTAATAGCCATGTCGACCATGAGCGACTCACCAGTGAGGAAAATGTGGAATTGGCGCATCAACGCCATTGCCGCAATTTTCTTGTTGGTGGTCGCTCTTCTGGGCGTTAGTTTTGGCCCGATACCACTTTCTTTCTCAGCCATTCTTCGCACGCTTCTCCATCTGCCCCACGCCCTGCACGGTCAAGATCGAACACTGCTCTTTGATCTTCGATTGCCGCGCGTACTCCTTGCTGCACTGGTCGGGGCGGCCTTAGCCACCAGTGGCGCTGTCTACCAAACCATTTTTCGCAATCCCCTTGCTGATCCATATCTGCTCGGAGTCGCCGCAGGAGCCGGGCTGGGCGCGACCATCGCCTTTACTTATGCAGGAGTCAATCTTTACGCCTTACTTCCGATCTTTTCGTTCGTCGGCGGCGTCCTTGCCGTCCTCACCAGTTTCTTTATTTCGGGAAAATTCTTTGCAGAACCCAACACGCTACTTCTTAGTGGTATTGCCGTGGGCTCTTTTGCAACAGCGTTGCAGACTTATTTGCAGCAACGTCATTCAGATGCGCTGCGTCCGGTGTACTCCTGGATTCTTGGTGAACTTACTGTGGCTAATTGGTCTGTCGTGATGTGGTCAGCCATTTATATTCTCGCTTCGCTCTCCATTTTGATTGCAGTCTCTAAGCAATTGGATGGCCTGATGTTGAGCGATGAAGAAGCTTTCTCGCTCGGTATCAACCCGCAGCGGCTTCGACTCATTGCAGTAGGCGCAGCCACTCTGGCTACCGCGACCGCCGTGTCAGCCAGCGGATTAATTGGATTTGTGGGAATCGTTGTCCCTCACCTAGTGCGAGGGTTGACACGCCGAGTCACCAATCGTTCGTTACTCACCATCGCAATGAGCGGCGCTGCTTTCCTTGTGCTCGCTGATTTGGGCGCCAGGACATTGATCACGCCAGCAGAATTGCCAATCGGTGTTATCACTGCCTTTGTCGGCGCCCCGTTCTTTCTCTACCTACTCCGCTCGCGAAGGGTGACTCAATGATCTCCTTAACAGATGTCTCACTTCGAATCGGCAGCCGCGAAATTCTCCGCGATATCAATGTTGAAATTCCTCACGGCAAGTGGACTTGTCTGGTTGGTCCCAATGGCGCTGGCAAGACCACGCTCCTGAAAGTCCTATTGGGTATTTCACACTATTCTGGAAATGTCATCGACGATGGTCGAGAGGTATATAACGACCATAGACGTAACGTTGCTTTCGTTCCGCAACAGCCCCAAATTCCACAAGGTATGAGCGTTGCCGAATATGTGATGCTGGGACGCTCCAAGCGCGATGGCTGGGGAAATGAAAGCACCGCTAGCCGTTCCTTCGTTACAAAGGTTCTGCAAGAGACTTCGCTATACGGAATGCAGGATCAGTTGGTCGGTCATCTCTCTGGTGGTGAAATGCAGCGGGCACTTATTGCTCGTGCACTAGCTCAGGAACCCGAAACGATTCTCTTAGATGAACCAACCAGCGCGCTCGATTTGCACCACCAAATTGCGGTGCTCAACAATATTGAAATCCTTAAAGACCGAGGTGTGACAATTATTTCCACTATGCACGACATCACCTTGGCTGCGATGTATGCCGAAAATATCGTCGTGATGAGAGATGGAGCCGTCACATTGTCTGGCGCTGCCAGCAGCGTTATTCACTCCAGCGAATTGAAAGATGCCTTCGACAATCGGATTTCGGTCTATACCTTGGACTCTGGCCGCCCAGTTATTCTCGCCTCCAAGGATGAGAATCGCGACTAACGAACGTGTGACTCCACGAACGGCAGCTTCACTACCGTTGCTTGTGAGGTTCGTCCTCGTACGTCGATGGTGAGGTCTGCTCCCACTTTGTATTCCGGCTTGACTAACGC
>CAIQXR010000274.1 GCA_903875815.1 uncultured Actinomycetes bacterium | reverse complement strand
GGTCGCTCTACCTCTCAAATTCTCGAAGCACTCAATCTTCCTGCTGATGATGAGAACGCACTCGATGCGGTTGTAGTTGGCGGCGTCGATCCGCTGGATATTTCAGCATCTGCGCTCTCGCAATTGCTCAATACTTTTGTTCTCTCACTCGAAATTTCTCATAGCGCTATTACTGCTGTTGCTGATGTGGTCTTGCCAGTAGCTGCAGTGGTCGAAAAGTCCGGAACTTTCCTTGATTGGGAAGGCGGCCCCCGCTCTTTCGAGAAAGCGATCGATGAGTCACTCCAGCGCAGCGACGTTCGAATTCTCTCGATGCTCGCTGACCAATTAGGTAACGCAATTAATCTTCCTACCGTTTCTGCTACTCGCCGTGAAATCGAATCACTCGGCAAATGGGACGGTGCCCGTGAAAGCTTTACCAAGCAGGCACTTGCAACTCTGCCGGCGACTTCTGGCACTGAAGCGAACTTGGTCTCGTGGCGCCATTTGCTCGATCTTGGCACTCTCCAAGAGGGCGAAGAGAATTTGGCAGGAACAGCCCGCACTGCTCGTGCTCATATCTCTGCTCAGCGCGCAGCATCCTTGGGCGTAAGCGCTGGTGATCAGATCAAGATTTCAAACTCATTTGGCGCTATTACATTGCCAGTAGAAATATCCGAGATTGCGGATGCACTTGTGTGGGCGCCTCGCAATTCCATCGGTTCACAACTCAATGCAAACCTCGGCGCCACCAGCGGCGTAGTTACGGTGGTAAAAGCATGAACTCATCATTGATTGCTGGCGATCCAGGCTGGCTCATCACCGTTAAAGGCGTTCTGGTCTTCGCTATCTGCGTTGTCGCAACTCTTCTCTGCGTCTGGGGCGAGCGTCGCATCGTGGCTCGCATGCAGATGCGCCTGGGACCAAACCGGGTCGGAGTCTTTGGACTTCTTCAATCACTCGCCGATGGCGTGAAGTTGGCGCTGAAGGAAGATCTCATCCCTAAAGCTGCAGATCGAATTGTCTTCGTGCTCGCACCGGTGATCAGCGCCACCACATGCTTTATGTCATTCGCAGTCATGCCACTTTCTGGCAAAGTCCATCTCTTTGGTCACACGACCACCATGCAGCTGACGGATCTACCCGTTGGTGTTCTCTATGTATTGGCGGTTGCATCCGTTGGTGTTTACGGAATCGTTCTTGCTGGTTGGTCTTCTGGATCGACTTACCCGCTTCTCGGTGGCCTTCGCTCCAGTGCGCAAGTGATCTCCTACGAAGTTGCTATGGGACTTTCGTTGGTCGCAGTCTTTATTTACTCCGGTTCGATGTCGACCTCCAAAATTGTTGATGCTCAACAACATTGGTGGTTCTCTGTAATTCTCTTCCCATCCTTTGTTATCTACGCAATTTCTATGGTGGGCGAAACTAACCGCGCACCGTTTGACTTGGCAGAGGCCGAAGGCGAGCTCGTCGGTGGTTTCCACACTGAATACTCATCACTGAAATTCGCTCTCTTCTTCTTAGCCGAGTACGTCAACATTGTTGCTGTCTCTTCACTCGCAACAACACTCTTCTTGGGTGGCTACCACGCCCTTCCTGGTCTCACCTTTACCGAAAGCTGGCTCGGTGGCTGGTTCACCATGATCTGGTTCTTGGCGAAAGTCGTTCTCTTCTTCTTTATTTTCGTCTGGTTGCGCGGCACCTTGCCTCGTATGCGCTACGACCAATTCATGCAGTTCGGTTGGAAAGTCCTCATCCCTACCAGCCTCTTCTGGATTTTGGTGGTCGCCACTCTTCGCGTCATGTCACAGCGCGGCGCTACTCGCATCGCAGTCGCAGCATTTACTGGGGGAGTAGTTGTCGTCATCATGTTGGTCATGACGCTCTTTGATTCATCAAAGAAGCGCAATGCGCTCGAAGATCGACTTGGTGAACTTCCTGCGCCAACTTTCCCCGTTCCCAATTTCGGTATGTCACGTAACTCCAACAACGGTATTGAGGTAAATAGCCATGAGTGAAAATTTCCTTGAGCCAGTTCCTGCAAG
>CAIQXR010000273.1 GCA_903875815.1 uncultured Actinomycetes bacterium | reverse complement strand
GACCTCGCTGATTCGATCTCCTTGGCTCGCTATCAAGCCCATGATCTGGTCGTGGAGACCAAGCCCGATCTCACACCTGTTACTGATGCCGACAAAGCTGTGGAAGATGCAATTCGTAAAGTGCTTGCAGAAGAACGTCCGAACGATGAAGTAGTCGGAGAAGAATTTGGTTCTTCTGACAGCATCACTTCGGGAAAGTCAGGTAAGTATTACTGGGTGATCGATCCGATCGATGGCACTAAGAATTTTCTTCGCGGCGTTCCCACTTGGGCCACCTTGATTGGTCTCGTTGATACCTCCAACACTGTTGTCGTAGGCGTCGTGAGTTCGCCAGCTCTCTACCGTCGTTGGCACGCATCACACGGGCTTGGTGCATTTGTTACAGAAGGCACTGGTTCAGCAAATCCACTTACCAAGAAAATTAGCGTCTCCAAAGTTTCCGCCTTAACTGATGCATCGATCTCTTACTCCGATTTAGTGGGCTGGGGCGATCGTCGCCAGAAGTTCATTGATCTGCAGGAGAAAATCTGGCGCACACGTGGGCTCGGTGATTTCTGGTCCCATATGTTGGTAGCCGAAGGTGCTGTTGACATCGCGGTTGAGCCGGTATTGGCACTCTGGGATATGACTCCACTCGACATCATTGTGCGCGAAGCCGGTGGCCGATTCACCAATACCGCCGGTATCGATGGCTCCCACGGCGGCAGCGCAGTATCAAGTAACGGCTTGCTTCACGATGCTTTTATCAAGGCGATTAATTAATGGGAATTTTCTTCCGTAACGCCGCGAAGAACGCTGCTCGCAAGGCGGAAAAGTTAGCTGCGAAGGCAGAAAAGCTGGCAGCAAAGGATGCTGCTAAAGAGGCCAAGCTGGCAGCCAAGCGTGCCCGCAAATCAGGTGGCCTGGAACCACTGATCGCCGAACCACCAATGCCTTATTTTGAAGAAGTCTTTGAAGTCGAGCGGGCAATCTTCAATAGCGATCCCCTGAAGCAATCGAGCAATTCTCAGTTAGTAGAAGGCGCCGAGCACTCCGCTGATTTCATTGCCGAACACGACATCAAAGTCTTCATCGTCACCCTCATGGTCGGCTTGCAAGAATTTCTTACACGAATGGTCGAAGTGCCCACTCATCATCACAAAGGGATGCGTGAAGTCGGACGTTATCTCGAAGATGGTGCTACGGTGCCAGTGGCCTACACGCAATGGAACCAATCCCCCATTCAAGGCTTGGCTGCCAAGATGATTTTGAAGGGCCGCTCTCGCACCGTTCTCTTTGGGCCGGCTCTGGCCATGGTGCGCAATATCGCGCCCTATGGAAAAGAATTTGATGAATTAATTGAATCGGCGCATGAAGCTGGCAATATTGTTTATCTCTTAGCTGTCGATGGCTTGGCTTACGCAGTCTTTGAAGTGAGCCATCGCATCCAAGAAGTCCCCACCGTTTAATAAAAAATCCCGCCCAATTTCTTGAGCGGGATCCTTAATCACTTCTCTCTTACAGCTCGATCCAGCCGTTCGGTAAGAGCTCATCAACCTTCTCTGGACCCCATGTTCCCTTGAAGTATGGGTACACCTCGCCACCGCCATGAATGACCTTGTCGAGAATTCGCCAGGTCTCAAGAACGGAGTCGATGCGAGTAAAGCGCATGTGGTCACCGGCCATAGAAGCCCGGAGGAGACGCTCGTAAGCCTCTTGGCGATCGCCCAGAGCCGCGGAGAATTCCACGTTGAGCTGAACAGGAACAGTTTGGAGCTTGTCGCCTGGCGCCTTGGCCATCAGTTCGATATCTACACCATCGTTCTTTCCTAGGCGGAAGCGAAGCACGTTTGGCGAACCTGCTTGGGATTCTGCAAAGAGCATTCTCGGAGGCTGCTTAAATTCGATAATAACTTCAAGCACAGTCTCTTTGAGATTCTTACCGGTTCGCATGTAGAACGGAACACCCGCCCAACGCCAGTTATCAACATGGACTACTGCTGCGGCAAATGTCTCGGTCTTGGAGTTAGTGGCAACGCCGTCTTCATCCAAGTAACCAACATATTGACCACGGACGACATCTTTTTCATTCAGAGTATGGATAGCACGGAAAACTTTGATCTTCTCATCTTCCATATATTCCGAAGTGAGATCGGCAGGTGGCTCCATAGCAATGAGAGCAAGTACTTGTAAGAGGTGATTCTGAAGAACATCACGGAATGCGCCCACTTCATCGTAGAACTTACCGCGACCTTCGATACCAAAGTCTTCTGCCATCGTAATCTGGACGCTATTAATGTAGCGGTGATTCCAAAGCGGTTCCCAAATCGAGTTAGCGAATCGGAAGATCAAAATATCTTCGACTGACTCTTTACCGAGGTAGTGATCGATGCGGTAGAGACGAATTTCAGGAAGCACTGCTTCGAGAGACTCCTGCAATTTAATAGCTGACTCTAAATCGCGACCAAATGGCTTTTCAACCACCATGCGGCAGCGATCGGTAAGGCCAACCTTTGCTAAGCCAGCTGTTACTTGTTCGAAGAGCGCAGGTGGGATAGCCAGGTAAATAACTGGTTTGATTTTGTCTTTGATGCGCTCGGCGAGATCAACATAGACCTGAGCGTCCTCGTAATTTCCTACGACCAAGTCCATCTTGCCATCGAGTCGCTGCAATACAGCTTCGTCGACATTGGGAACGCGGGTGCGAATGGCTTCGAAGGCATTATCAACAAATTGCTTGTGATCCCAGCGAGTAGAAGCTACACCGATTACATCGGCGTTAAGTCCACCTGTGAGCTCCATGTTATAGAGCGCTGGGAAGAGTTTCTTCTTAGCCAAGTCACCGGTTGCTCCAAAGAGCACCACGACGTCGGCAGGTGTCGATTTCTTCTTAGTTAGTGCAGATGCCTGACGTTGTTCCACGATAATCCTTACTTCTTAT
>CAIQXR010000272.1 GCA_903875815.1 uncultured Actinomycetes bacterium | reverse complement strand
TATGGATTTTGGTTTCATTGTTGCAGGATTTCTTGTTGGCTTTTTAGTTGGCTTAACCGGCGTAGGCGGCGGCTCACGAAATTTCTTTGTCGGATTATTACCGTGGAAATTTTGAATCACAAAGCACAATGCAAATTCCTCTAGATTGCAACGCTTCACTTCAAACTATTGCAGAGTTAATTTCAAATTCTCGGCTAAGAGGAAATCAAATTCTCGTTCAAGAGACTTCTTGCGATGGGAATTCGGTCGGAGTGACATTAAAATCTTCGATTCGCCCAATTGTTAAATTTACCTTGCTTAATTCATTATTTGGCGGAACTTTGGAAATAACAGCAAAATCGACAGCAGCGAGCATTCTTCCAAGTCCGTGATTCGTTAGACGGCATCACTTGGCGGATCCAAGGGATCTGCGAGTGGGCGAATTTCATTCAAGGTTGCGGTGGCTATATCCTTACCCCATGGCCGGAAGAGAATTCGACGAAGAGGTGAAAGCCCTCAGAGTTACCTTGTCGGCAATTGAGGCGGTCTTGGATCTGCCCAAGCTCAATGCGGATTTTGCTTCTCTAGAGGCAGAAGCAAGTGCTCCGGATCTTTGGGATGATCCGGCAAAGGCGCAAGTTGTTACGAGCAAGCTTTCTCGAGTTCAAGCGACTCTCAATAAGTCGAACAATATTCGGCGTCGTCTTGAAGATGTTCCTTTACTCGTTGAATTGGCGCAGGAAGAGAATGATGCCTCGGCTCTTGAAGATGCTGGCAAGGAGCTCGACAACGTCTCGAAGGAGATTAGAGAACTAGAAGTTCAAACTCTTCTTTCCGGTCCTTATGATGATCGAGATTGCCTTATTACGGTTCGCTCAGAAGCAGGCGGCGTAGAAGCGGCCGACTGGGCACAAATGTTGATGCGCATGTATTTGCGCTACTGCGAGCGCCATAACTTCAAAGTCGATGTCCTGGAAACTTCTTATGCGGAAGAAGCCGGCATTAAGTCCACTACCTTCCGAGTGAGCGCCCCATATGCCTACGGATCATTATCTGTAGAGCAGGGAACTCACCGCCTTGTTCGAATTTCGCCTTTCGATTCGCAGAGCCGTCGCCATACTTCATTTGCGGGCGTTGAAGTTGTTCCCGTTGTGGAGCAGAGCGACCACATTGATATTGATGAGAAAGAAATTCGCGTGGACGTTTATCGCTCGTCAGGTCCTGGCGGCCAGGGTGTGAACACAACGGACTCTGCCGTGCGAATCACACACATGCCTTCGGGAATTGTGGTCTCCTGTCAGAACGAGCGTTCTCAGATTCAAAATAAAGCGACAGCAATGGCAGTTCTTCAATCCAAGCTTCTCGAGCGTCGTCGCCAAGAAGAACGCGCACGACTTGATGCTCTCAAAGGCGATAACACTGGCTCGTGGGGTAATCAGATGCGTTCTTATGTCTTAGCGCCATATCAAATGGTGAAAGATCTTCGTACTGATTTCGAAGTGGGTAATCCATCTGCAGTTCTTGATGGTGATATCGACGGCTTCTTAGAAGCGGGAATTAAGTGGCGGAAGAGCCAAGATCGCGCGTAATCGCCAATAATTCTTTTTAGGCCATGCGGGGAGCAGTGAATTTTTGGGTTTCTCACAGCCTTTTAGGCGCGTATTTACCCACTGATTCTGAAATCAGTACCTAAACTAACTCTCATACGGCAGGCTCCAGGAGGCTGGAATCCGCCCTTAATGACCAGTGGTCGCCCGCCTCGGTGGGAGTCCATCACCTAGACCAGGATGCCCCGATCCTTTGGAGTAGATGTGATTCGTTTTGAGAATGTCACCAAGGTTTATCCCAAGCAGGATCGCCCTGCCTTGGACTCTGTCGATGTAGAGATCGTTAAGGGAGAGTTTGTCTTCCTCGTCGGTCTTTCTGGCTCAGGTAAGTCCACATTCCTTCGCCTCGTCTTGCGCGAAGAGCGCCCCACCACAGGAACAATTACCGTGGCTGGCAAGGATCTCAACACTCTCTCCAAGCACAAAGTTCCAGACCTTCGCCGCCAAGTCGGCACCGTCTTCCAGGACTTCCGCCTCTTGCCAAACAAGACCGTGGCAGAGAACGTGGCATTTACGCTTCACGTTTTGGGATATTCCCAAAAGGAGATTGATCGCGAAGTTCCCGAGGTTCTTGAACTCGTGGGCCTTGAAGAGAAAGCCGATCGTCGCCCATCAGAGCTTTCTGGCGGAGAGCAGCAGCGCGTTGCGATTGCCCGCGCCTATATCTCTCGGCCAGCGATCTTGATCGCCGATGAGCCAACAGGAAACTTGGACCCAGCCACATCCGTGGGCATCATGAAACTGCTCGACAGAATTAATCGCGAAGGCACCACGGTTGTCATGGCGACCCACGATTCCACCATTGTGGACCAGATGCGCAAGCGCGTTATCGAACTCGAAGGTGGCCACGTTATTCGCGATCAGGTTCGCGGCGTCTACGGATATACCGGATAAGGAAGAAAACCATGCGCTCAGGTTTTGTATTTAAAGAAGTTCGTATTGGCCTTCGCCGTAACCTCACGATGACATTTGCCGTGATGATCACAGTGGCAATCTCATTGACTCTTCTCGGTATTGGCTTCCTTGCTAACTCGCAGGTGAAGGTCATGAAGGATTATTGGTATGACAAGATCGAAGTATCGGTCTTCCTCTGTGGATCACTCTCTGATTCACCTTCATGCGCCAGTGGCCCGATCACTCAGCCGCAGCGCGATTCAATCCTCTCTGATATCAAGGCCTTGCCAGTAGTGGATACCGTCTACTACGAATCTCAGGCGCAGGCATATCAGCACTTCCAAGAACGCTTCAAGGGATCCGCGATTGCTCAGAACGTCACTGCAGATCAACTTCCTGAATCTTTCCGCGTGAAATTGAAGGACCCAACAAAGTTTGCTGTAGTCCAAAGTGCATTCGCTGGCCGACCAGGGGTTGATTCAGTTCAAGATGAACGCACAATTCTCGATAAGTTCTTCAAGCTTCTCGGCGTACTTCGAGATGGAGCACTGGCTATTGGTATTGCCTCTGTTCTTACTGCAGCACTTCTCATCAGTAATACCTTGCGCATCGCTGCCTTCAACCGCCGCCGTGAAACTGGCGTGATGAAGCTTGTGGGCGCTTCTTCGTTCTCCATTCAATTGCCATTCTTACTTGAAGGTATCTTCTCCGCCATTGTCGGATGGGGTATTTCCACAGGACTATTGGCTGTCTTTAAATTCGTTATTGAAAAACGAGTAGCACCGCTCTTGACCTTTACCCGCTTCTTCACATGGGGCGATGTCTGGGTCTCATCAGCGTTGCTCTTGGTGGTTGGCTTAGTGGTTTCATCACTCGCTTCGATGTTTACGCTACGCCGCTACTTGAACGTGTAACCCAAATACCTCAACGCCTAATCTCGTTAGTTGTAACGCTCCATTTTGGGCGGCACGACCCTGTTGTGGGTATGAAAGTCAGCCAATTGGTTGGGCTTAGACCTTTTTATCTGTCCTAGATACGATTCACTCTCAACAAACTATTGCCATCTGCTAGAAGAACTCAGGACTAGGGGTAACTATGCGCAAGCTTCGCGAATACTTCCGCACTCCTAATCTGGGGAATATCCGGTCTAATTGGTTTGGTCCCGATAACTCAAAGGGCATGACCGCCATCATCTTGGTTCTCGCGCTTCTCATTGCATTTACTGCGGGTGAAATTGTCGGACACTCTCGCGATAAATCTTCTGTGGATGAATCGATCACTCAAGTTCTTAAGAAAGATCCCAATTCGCCGGCTCGTAAAGTTCTCGAACGCGCCGCAATCGAGGCGGTTCTCAAAGCCACTGGTGACCAATGGGCGAACTATTTTCCTAAGGAAACAACAAAACTCCTTAGTGAATCACTTCAAGGTCGCTACTCCGGAATTGGCATTTGGGTTCGCACCAATCCATCCGGTGTTTTAGAAGTATCAAGCGTTCAACCTAAATCTCCAGCAGCTATTGCTGGAATCAAAGTCTTAGATGCAATTTCGGATATCAACGGCATGTCCATGGATGGCGCATCTGTCGCCACTGCCGTCGCGGCCCTTCGAGGTCAAGCGAGCACTCGAGTGCAATTAGGCTTGGTGCGAGATCAAAAAGCTTTCCGCATTTCAGTTCAGCGGGCACCGGTTCTCAATGGCGATGTCACGGCGAATCAGATTGCGCCAAATATTGTCTATATTCAGATTTCGGCGATATCTAGCCATGTCACTTCAGATGTGGAAGTTGCTCTTGCCAAGTATCCCCACACCAAGGGAATCATCCTCGACCTTCGTGATAATCCCGGTGGAATGATTGACCAGGCTGTCGCTTTAGCTTCACTCTTTGTCCCAGAAGGAACCATCGTTTCTTACACTCGTAAAGGTGAGAGTGATCGCGTGCTTTCTTCAAGCAATCTCTCACCAGATATGTCACCTATGACCGTGCTTGTGAATCGTTCCACTGCTTCTTCGGCTGAAGTGATTGCCGGAGCAATGCAGGATCGCAATCGTGCGGTTTTATTGGGGGAGCGCACCTACGGCAAAGGAACAGTTCAAGAGGTTATTGATCTCTCCGATGGATCCCAACTTGAGGTGACTGTTGGTAAATATCGCACACCTTCTGGTCGGATCATTGATGGAGTTGGAGTCTCTCCCGATCTACTAGTGCCTGAGTCAACAGAATTAGCTAAGGCAGTCTTGGTTTTGAGCGGATTAGCCTCGCTAGATGAAACTCAAGGTACCTCAAGTAAGTAATTCGCGAATCCCCGAATAAGAAACTCGGGAGCTCGAGATTTCTTTAAAATCCCGCATGAATGCATCTCGATTGAGGGATTAATGCACCTCAAAGTATCCTTATCCATGAAGTAAGTCGGGCTCATAAGAACACATATTCATGAAAGGAGGGTCACGATGGTCAAGGAAGTCGGCAAGAAAATCATTGCTCAGAACAAGAAAGCTCGTCATGACTACTCCATTGAGGAAGTTTATGAATGTGGAATTGTTCTCTCCGGTACTGAGGTGAAATCTCTTCGTGCTGGCCGTGCCTCTTTAATCGATGGTTTTGCCATGATTAATAACGATGAACTCTGGCTCAGCAATGTTCACATTCCTGAATACACCGAAGGAACTTGGAACAACCATGCTCCTCGTCGTGAGCGAAAGCTGCTCATGCACCGCAAGGAACTCAACAAGCTCCATGCGATTGTGAAGCAGGGTGGTCTGACGCTCGTGCCGCTTTCCTTATATTTCAAGGATGGGAAGGCGAAGATTGAGCTTGCCTTGGCAAAGGGTAAGAAATCCCACGATAAGCGCGCTGCGCTTATGGAGCGGGAGACCAATCGGGAAATGAGCAGAGAGTTATCGCGCCGAAATTCAGGTAAATCTGAGCGCTAATTTCACTTACTGAAAGTGAGTTAGCCATCTCTAATTTAAAGTCTTACAATTCTCTATGTACCTACAACTACATAGAGAAAAGTAGCTTCATACACCCATGGGGGTGAACGGTCTCGACTTTAGATGTTGAGTCAGGTGAAGCGGGCCGAGGAAGCCGGAATGATCTCGTTAACCAATAATCCGTGCAAAAAATCAAGCGCCAGTACAACTGCCGCTGATTTCGCCATCGCTGCATAAGCGATCCCCGAAATCCGTTAGCCCAAGTGCGCCTTCGACTTGGAATCTAGCGTCGTCAGAGGGCTCTACCTGATAATGGTGTTGCAGACACTATTGGGGAAATCAATCTGTAACTGAGTTCGTTGATTACTTGTATTCGAGAGAATCAGAACTGAGAAAACGCTTATGAATACTACGCCCGTAGAAGCCCTGAATCAGTACTAGAGGACCCGGGTTCGATTCCCGGCACCTCCACGATGAACGAGGTATCAAGAAAGTTTATTTTCTTGATAGCCGAGAGAAGAGAGGAGGTTGAGCACTTCGGTGTGAATCCTCCACTTATATTTACAGCGGCTTGCCCGTGAAATTCTTGCGTACTCGCAAGACGGCATATCCCGCAGAGCACAATCCAAAAATGCTAACAATCTTGAGGATTGGGCTGACGTCCGCAATTAACAACATAAACGCCATCGATGCAGAAATTACGGCGAAGATTCCGACAAAAATATCTCGTAGCCTCTTTGCGAAATTTCCTTTGGGATTTGCCCTCAGAAGCGAAAGACAGATTGGTCCGCCAAAGAGTCCAAAGAAGAGAAGTAGGACTACTAGGGAGGCGAGGGATTTCATTTCGTTAGTTTATAGAGGATCAATTAATCTCAGAGCAATTTGGGAGGTTTGGCAATGTGGAGAATCTAATCTCAGGCTAGACCACTTCATATATAGAACGCATAGGGACGAAATAGGTTTTTCCCTCCGGCGACTTCCAAAGGCAGGAGCCATCAGGATAGCTCTCTAGGTTCCAACCTTGGTGTGTTTTCATTCGGTGGTGCCGCCGACAGAGCAGGCCTAGATTGTCCCTATTTGTGAGCCCGCCACTTTCCCAACTTTTTGCATGGTCGATATCTGCTTTATTGCCAGGTTGTCGACATCCAGGAAAACGGCAAGTTCTGTCTCGAGCTTGTATGAAGTCCACAAGATTTTGGGGAGGTAAATAACTTTCCCGGCCTACATCGAGTAGTTCACCAGTTATAGGCTGTGTAATAAATCGACGCCATTTTGCATCAGATGCCAATTCTCGAGCCATTGAGGATGGGATTGCACCGTAGCCATCGAGGTGCCCCGGATTATCTGCGAGCCCTATAAATGTCTCTAAATCTAAAGTTATATTTAAAGTTGCCAACCTTCGGTGGTGCCGGTCATCTCGAATGGTCACATCGGAGTGCAAGATCTGCGCTGAATCGCCGGAAATGGTTTGATTTTCTAAGCGGTACTGAGATTGCTCGCCATGCTGAGATTGCTCGCCATGCTGAGATTGCTCGCCATGCTGAGATTGCTCGCCATGCTG
>CAIQXR010000271.1 GCA_903875815.1 uncultured Actinomycetes bacterium | reverse complement strand
CGCTCTGACAAGTGAACAACCTGCATCATTGGATCAGATGCGAGCTCGGTGCCAGCTGGAAGAACAACATCCTTGGCATAGAGAGACTGTCCAGCCATGAGACCGGTGAGGTCCAAGGTAAGGAATGACGGAATAGAAGTTGCTTCTGCAAGAACAGAGATGGTGGTGTGGTTGTGCTCGAGGATGCCATCGCGATCGTGCTCACCTGATGTGTGAACCGGAACTTCAACGGTTACCTTCTCGCCCTTGCGAACAGCAATGAGGTCGATGTGAGCAAAGACGCCAGTTAGTGGATTACGTGAAACTGACTTTGGTAGAACGAGCTCGTTCTTGCCATCGAAAGAAAGTTCGAGGAGAACGTTTGACTGCTTGAGAGCAGCAGTGAGTTCACGAAGTGGAAGTGAAACGTGTTGTGGCTCTGCGCCGTGTCCGTAGATAACGCCGGGAACTAGACCTGCACGACGGTCGCGACGTGATGCGCCCTTGCCGAATTCAGTGCGGGTGTTGGCGGTGATGGAAATCTGAGCCATTTAAATCTCTCCTCATAAACGTCCCAGGAGAGCAACCCGTCGATTACGGGTTAGAAAAACCCCTCGCCGGAACGAGGTTGAAGAGTAACCCGAGAGGGTTGGATGGGGCAAATCCCAGCGGGTGGGGACTATGGAGCCGCTAGGGACTATTTAGCTGGAAAGAAGACCGTCTCGAGGACTTCATCAATGACGGCGGACCACTTCTCGCCATCCATATGTTCAGGTGTGAAGTCATCGACCACTTTGCCAATTGTGTAGGACTGGACCATGACGCCTACGACCCGGGGATCGATCTTCGGATCGCCCCAGCCACGTTCTTGGCTTTCGCGATAAAGATCAGCAAGGGCTTGGGTAAGCCGTTCCTGTTCAACGCCCAGCGCATCTGCCATTCGCTCAGTGCGCATTGCCGATGAAATTGCAGAGATGCGCTCAATGCGATTGCTCTTCATCTCAGGTGATTGCGTTACGCGCGTCACGTGCTTCAGCGAAGTCAACAATTCCTCGCGAGATTTAGAAGTAGTGATTACCTTCTTCAACATCTCTACCGATGAATCAACGAAACTAGCAAAGCGAAAAATTAGCGCCTTCTCGATGAGTTCCGAGAAATCTTGGAAGTGGTGATAGAGCGAGCCTTTTGAAATTCCAGAAATTTCCAGAACTTCATCGCTATTAATTTCTTCTGGGCCTTTGGAATCAAGCAAAGTGACAACAGTAGAAATCAACGCTTGCTTGGTGGGGTGGAGCATATTCATAGTCACGTCGTTCTATGGTAAATCTTTAGCTGTGTCCGTCGAAGAGGCTCGTGACTGAGCCATCTTCAAATACTTCACGAATTGCGCGTGCAAGAAGTGGCGCAATCGGAAGAACGGTGAGCCCATCCCAACGCTTCTCATCAGAGATAGGCAGGGTATCGGTGACTACTACTTCGGTCGCCTTGCAGGCTTTGAGGCGCTCGATTGCTGGGCCAGAAAGTACTGCGTGAGTTGCAGCGATGATGACGCTCTTAGCGCCCGCTTCCATCAGTGCATCTACTGCCTTGCTAATCGTGCCAGCGGTATCGATCATGTCATCGATAACCACGCACGTGCGTCCCTTGACTTCACCAACGACGCGGCCAGTCACTGATTCATTGGGAATACGTGGATCGCGAGTCTTGTGAATAAAGGCAATCGGGCAACCACCGAGCAAATCTGACCAACGTTCGGCAACGCGAACGCGACCGGAATCTGGTGAGACGATAGTGAGCTCTGAGCGATCGACTTTGCTTCCCACATAGTTGGTGAGAATCGGAAGTGCGAAGAGATGATCTACAGGACCATCGAAGAATCCTTGAATCTGTGAGGTATGGAGATCGACAACCATCAGGCGATCGGCGCCAGCAGTCTTGAAGAGATCCGCCATCAATCGAGCAGAAATTGGCTCGCGGCCACGATGCTTCTTATCTTGGCGGGCATAGCCATAAAACGGTGCAACAACAGTGATGCGCTTAGCAGATGCGCGCTTAAGGGCATCGACCATGATCAACTGCTCCATGATCTGCTTGTTTACTGGCGCAGCATGGCTCTGAATGACGAAGGCATCGCTTCCGCGAACGCTCTCTTCGAAGCGAACAAAGATTTCACCATTAGCAAAGTCATAAGCCGAAGTAGGAGTTACGGGGATACCGAGTTCTTCAGCGACTTGCTCGGCGAGCTCTGGATAACCACGACCAGAAAAAATGCGTAACCGCTTTTCTGATGAAAGGCGTAGTTCGCTCATATCGTTGGCTCCCCTAGGTTCGTATTACTGCGTGGCTTGTTCGTGAGTTGAGTCGGAAGAATTAAGAGATGCACCAGCTTTGATCGCTGATTCTGCTGACTTAGTTCCGGACCGCTTGCGCAGGACCCAGCCTAAGATATTTCGCTGCTTGGCACGGGCAACTGCAATCGAACCCGCGGGAACATTTTCAGTAATTACTGATCCGGCTGCGGTGTAGGCGCCGTCGCCAATAGTGACGGGGGCGACCAGCATGGAATCACTGCCAATTCGGACATCATTGCCGACCACAGTCTGGTGCTTTGCTACGCCATCGTAATTAACAAAGATGGTAGCGGCGCCAATATTGCTGCCGGTGCCGATCGTGGCATCCCCGACATAAGAAAGATGAGGGACTTTGGAGCCCTCGCCAATGCTCGAATTCTTAATCTCTACATATGCGCCCGCTTTAGCACCCTCGCCGAGTGAAGTGCCTGGACGCAAGAACGAGAAGGGACCCACTGTCGCTTTCGCTGCAATGGTGGAATCGCTGCAATGAGATTCGATGACAGATGCGCCTGCACCTACGTGAACGTTATTCAACGTGGTTCGTGGTCCAACGACGGCGCCAGCGGCGATAGATGTTGATCCAGTCAACCAGGACCCTGGATAGATAGTTGCATCCGGAACAATGGTGACAGTGGCATCGATCCACGTGGTGGTGGGATCGATAATCGCTACGCCTGATTTCATATGAGCCTCATTGATCCGCTCACGCATATAAGCGGCGCACTCAGCGAGTTGGGCACGATCGTTAATGCCGAGCGTCTCGGTGTAGTCATAAGACAGAATCGCTGCTGCTTTATTTGAAGATGCTTTAATTAATGCGATGACATCGGTGAGATAGAGCTCGCCTTGAGAATTCTTATTAGTAATTTGCGCGACCGACTTGGCGAGCGCAGCGATATCGAAGAGATAGACGCCGGTATTGATCTCATCGATCGCTTTTTCGAAATCATCGGCATCGCGCTCTTCCACAATCCGAAGGATGGAGCCATCTTCATCGCGGATGATTCGACCATAACCTTTTGGGTCGGGGAGTTGAGCGGTGAGCACAGAAACTTCATTACCCGCTTCATGGTGAGCGGCCAGAAACTCTTTCAACGTCAATGGGTTCAGCAGTGGCGTATCGCCAGCGACTACGAGAACACTTCCCGATGTGGGAGCACCAACGAGTGCGAGTTGAACTGCGTGGCCAGTGCCATTGCGCTCTGCTTGGAAAATTGCCTTCGCTTGTGGCGCAATTTCGTTGATATGCGCTTCGACTGCTTCACGAGATGAGCCGACAACGACTCGGAGTTCGGAAGGGGCAAGAGCGTTAACTGCCTCAATAACGTGGCCGACTAAGGTGCGACCGGCGATGGAGTGGAGGACTTTGGCCGTGCCAGATTTCATGCGTGTGCCCTCGCCAGCAGCGAGCACGATCGCTACATCTAGCTTCTGGGACAACTCCGCTCCTGACTCTCGATACTGGGAATCCTACGGGGCACTACTTGGCTCCGCCACCAGGTATCGATCCTGGACCCTGGGCTTCAAAGGCCCATGTGCTAGCCACTACACAATGGCGGAACCTGAATTGTCCCCTATCGGGCTAGATACTGCCAAACTGCCTGCCTCACAGGGGGTGTCTGGCCCCTGGAATCACTGACCTGTATAGATGGCGCCCGCTGAGACGACCGTTGCAATTTTTGAACCGTCCGGGGTTATACAAATACCTGGCTGATATCCAGCGAAGTTCAAACCATTCAGCGCTGTTTGAGCGGTGAAATTCACTCCAAAATCGTTTGAAATATAGAGTCCTGAATTTGGAATTACCGCTGCGATGGTCGACCCAGAGCTGCTGATTACGGCTCCACTATTGCCACCAAAAGCTCCGGAGGGATTGCTCCAAGTGCTTCCTCCATCTGACGATGTAAAGAGGCCAGCATCGTATGCAGTCGCAACAATGCGACTACCGTCGCCGCTTTCACTGATTCCCCGCCAATAGTGGTTACCAGAACCAGTTTGAGTTATGAAAGATGCACCGAAATTACTGGAAGTGTAAATCGGTCCAGTTCTATTGCCACCTTGTTGCCCTGTTGCTACAGCAATATGCGTCCCATCCGCGCTTACCGCAACCCAGGCTGCCCACTGAACAGGTGGTGCCCAATAATTCCAAGTACTTCCAGAATTCGCCGTGTATGCAACGTTCCCACCATTACCGCATCCGACGACGATGTGAGTTCCATCTGAGCTCACTCCAACGGAGAGCGGCAACGAACAGGAAAGCGACATAGCGTTCCACGTGCTTCCATAATCCGTAGATATCTGAACTCCGGCCGAGCCTTGACCAACCGCAACAATTTCGGAACCACTGCTATTTGAAGCTATCGCTTCCCAATAGTAGTTCGCACCAAAAGCATGGTCTGTCCACGTCTGTCCAGAATTTGAAGAAGTAAATATATCTCCACTATAGACAGCTGCAGCCAAATGGGTGCCATCACTACTTGTCGCGATTGCGTTCCAAGTTGGACTGCCTGCAGACGTTTGAGTAGTCCACGTGCATTGAGTTGCAGTTTGAGTACAACTCAGAGTGATTGTGTTTGGACCGCTTTGAATCGTCAATTTGTAAGTAGTAGTTGATGCCGCAACAGGAGAATTAAAAATCGCCGAAAAAGACGATGAGGAATTCGTAGTTACAGTAAGTCCTATTTCTGATAACGAACCATAAAACGTACCGTTATTATCTAGAACCAGAATATTGGTGGAACTGCCGTTATATAAAGCGAGCGGAGTGCTAGAGCCGTTGTTGTATGCGTTAATGGTGAAATCACTGCCGTAACAGCTGGATGGAATTCCCGAGACCGTAACTTTATTGAAGTAGAACGTTCCAGCACTACTTGAATTGGAAAATGTTGAACTCGGAGTGAGGGTGATTTGATTTGCGCCTGAACATGCAGTTGTGAATGCCACTCCTTGACCAAATTCTGTTGCATTAACCGAATTAAGAGTGATGTTGGCGGCTAAAGTAGTTTTTACAAATAGTCCTCCGGCGAGTAGAACTAAAATAGCGAATATTGGCCCAAGGAACTTTCTCTTCGCTGGCGCCACTGAGGGATCGTCGTAATACTCGTTTGCATCCCCATCTTCGAGATCAATCATGCAAGAAATTCTATGCACGCCAACCTGTCTAATGTCGTAATTACGAGGTGGCGACTACTCGCGCCCCAGGTACTGGGCCATAGGCCCGAGCGATATCCCCGACTACCCCACTTGAACTCAGTGCCACGGTGAGATCCAAGGCCTTCTCTTCATCGGCCACTAAGAATGCGACTGTGGGGCCACTGCCAGAGACAATAGATCCGAGTGCGCCATATTCAGTGCCGATATCTAAAATCAATCGAAGTGCTGGCCGAAGTGAACATGCCGCTGCCTGCAAATCATTAGAGAGCGCTTTACCCACACTGACGGCGTCACCGGCTCGGAGAGCTTGCATAAGTGCATCGCTGCTCTGTGGGCGGGCAATGGTCATGCCAGCGCGTAATCGATCGCACTCTTGATAAACGGCAGGAGTGGAAAGTCCTTGGCCAGACATTGCCAGCACCCAGTAATACTGACCTTTGGTTAGTGCAGGAGTTATTTGATCGCCACGGCCACGGCCAATAGCAATGCCGCCGGAAATTCCGAAGGGAACATCACTTCCGAGTTCAGCGCCGATTCGTTCCATCTCATCACGAGAGAGTTGAAGTTCGAAGAGTGAGTCGATTGCCACAATGACGCCCGCCGCATCGGCACTGCCGCCTGCCATGCCGCCTGCAACTGGAATCTCCTTCTTCAATGCGATCTCTAAATCTGGAGTGATTCCGTAACGATCGATGAAAATCTGCGCCGCTTTGTAAGCAAGGTTAGATGCGTCATTGGGGACGCCAATAGCGGTTGCGCCAGAAATTGTTAGCGAGATGCCAGCGCCATCTTTGCCGCGACGAACGGTGACATCATCAAAGAGTGAGATGGCTTGGAAAACTGTGGTGAGTTCGTGGTAGCCATCGCTATCAAGTGGACCCACGGCTAATTGGAGATTGACTTTCGCAGGAACGCGAACGGTCACTCCGTTGTATCTCATAAATGTAAGCCTATTAGGTTTTAGGCAGTGAAGCTGGGCAAGTGACGCGCGATCGCGATATATGCCGGAAGTTCTAACATCTCACCGCGGATCGTGGGATCGATTCCTGCTGCTTCGATTGCGGCACTTGCCTGGGCAGAACCGCCAAAGAGTTCGGAGAGAGCACCTCGCAACATCTTCCGACGTTGGGCAAAAGCCGCATCAATGACGGCAAAGGTAGCGAGCCGCAGGCTTTCATCGCCAGCCGGAGCATGGCGAACAAATCGCACCAAGGAGGAATCCACATTTGGTACTGGCCAAAAAATAGAACGCCCGACATTTCCGGCCGAACTCATATCAGCCCACCAAGTGGCTTTCACGGAAGGCGAGCCATAAGTCTTTGAACCTGGGGTGGCAACGAGTCGATCAGCGACTTCGCTTTGGACCATTACTACTCCGCCATTGAGTGATGGGAAGAGTTCGAGGAAACGCAGAAGGACGGGGACCGAGACGTTGTAGGGCAGATTTGCTACTAAGACAGTTGGCTGCACAGGTAGCTCGGAAACAGTGAGCGCATCTTGATTCACGATGGTGAGTTCTTTATCGCCGAAACCATGCTGGGCAGCAGTGACCGGTAATTCGTCCGCCAATCGATTATCAATCTCCACAGCCACAACGCTTTTGGCAACTTCCAGCAAAGCCAAGGTGAGTGAACCAAGACCGGGGCCGATTTCTAGTGCGATGTCTTCGCTGCCGACATCTGCCGCTTTCACAATCCGGCGACAGGTATTGGCATCGACAACAAAATTTTGACCCAATTTCTTAGTAGGCGTGAGATCTAATCGAGCAGCGATCTCGCGAATTTCAGTGGCGCCGAGAAGTTGACTCATGCAAATGAGCCAAAGATGCGCAGTGCATTGTCGGTGAGAGTTGCAGCGAGTTCGCGGAGATCATCGCCGCGTTCCTCGGCCATAAAGCGAACGATGTTAGGAATCTGAGCAGGTGTATTGAGATGGCCTCGATGAGGTGCAGGGGCCAAGAACGGCGAATCCGTCTCAACCAACAATTGATGCGGCGGGACAAGTTTTACTGCTTCACGAAGTGCGGGTGCATTCTTAAATGTGAGAGTCCCAGCGAATGAGAGGATGTAGCCCTTCTCAACACATTCGCGCGCCATTTCGGCATCACCAGAGAAACAATGGAAGACAGTATTTTCTGGTGCACCTCCTTCATCTAAGACATCTAATACGGCGCGATGAGCATCTCGGTCATGAATAACAAGGGCTTTGCCTACTTGCTTCGCAAGGGCAATATGGCGTCGGAAAGAGTACTTCTGCTTCTCTTGAAGTTCGGGCGGGGTGCGGAAGAAATCCAGACCGGTCTCACCGATGGCGCGAACGCGTGGGTGCACAGCCAATTTTTCAATGATTGCTAAGTGCGCTTCGAGATCATCAACTACAGGGGCTTCATTCGGATGAAGGGCGACGGCTGCCAAGACGGTGCCGGGATAGTGCTCTGCGAGGTCGACGCACCATTGCGATTGCTCAGCGGAATATCCCACTTGAACCATACGCGTAATGCCTACGCTCTTGGCCAGCGCAATAACATCGGCAACTGCTTGGGATTGTGGCGTGTCATTTGCGACGATCTCTAAATGGCAATGTGCATCGATGCACTCAATCGGAAGTGCGTCTGGTGTTGGAGCAAGTGGGCGATCGATATCTCGATTATGCCGATCTTGGCTCTCGTGCGACATAAAAAGAGTTACTGCTTCTCTTCAAGTCGAGGGAAGAGAACTGCTCCCTTTGTAACGACGCTGCCAGCAGGCAGAGTGCCCCACGTCGCAATATCGGAAATTTTCTGAGCAGCGATCGAACCCAAAGTACTATCGGCACCCAAACTTTCCCATAACGTTTCAGTAGTTGCAGGCATGATCGGGTGAAGCAAGACAGCAAGTGCACGAACTGACTCGGCAGTGTTGTACAAAACTTCGAAGAGTTCAGCGTTGCGGGCTGGATCCTTGGCTATTGCCCATGGCTCTTTCTCAGTGACATAACCATTGGCACGCTTGCAGAATTCCATAATGGCGTTGATGCCACCTTGGAAATCAAGAGCGCAGATTGCAGCATCGGCTTTAGCAACTGTCTCGGTGAGCATCGCAGATAAGCCAGCATCGGTCGCAACTGCCGGAATTTTGCCATCGCAATACTTCTCGATCATCGCAATAATGCGTGACGCCAGGTTGCCAAAGTCGTTCGCTAGTTCGGAGGTATAGCGAGCGGACATATCTTCCCAAGAGAAAGAGCCATCGCTTCCAAAGGGAATGGCGCGCAAGAAGTAATAGCGGAAAGCATCGACACCAAAGTGGCTGGTGATATCGCGAGGTGCAATTCCGGTGAGCTTTGACTTACTCATCTTCTCGCCACCAACTAGCAACCATCCGTGCGCAAAGATTTTGCCAGGTACTGGAAGTTCGGCTGCCATCAACATCGCGGGCCAAATTACGGCATGAAAACGCAAAATATCTTTTCCGACTAAGTGCACATCGGCAGGCCAAGTCTGGGCAAATTTCTTGCCGCCTTCAGATGCTGGGTCATCGCCCAATCCGACTGCAGTCGCGTAGTTCAGCAGTGCATCGAACCAAACATAAATAACTTGATCGGTATCCCACGGAACTGGAATGCCCCAATCGAAGGTTGAGCGAGAGATCGAGAGATCAGAGACGCCCTCTTTGCTCTCCAGAAAGGCAAGGACTTCATTGCGGGCGCTTGTGGGCTCGCAGGCCTCGGGGTGCTTCTTATAGCGCTCGATTAATTGGGGAACAAAAGCTGAAAGCTTAAAGAACCAATTCTCTTCGCTGAGCATTTCAACTGGACGGCCGTGAACTTTGCACTTGCCTTCATCAAGATCACCCGGCAGTTTGAACTCTTCGCAACCAATGCAATATGGACCTTCATACTTACCCTGATAAATAAAACCTTTATCTTTCAAGCCTTGCAAGAAACGTTGAACGCGCTCTTGGTGGCGAGGTTCGGTGGTGCGAATGAAATCATCGTTAGCAATATTGAGATCTCGCCAGTTGGGCTTCCACGCCTCTTCGACCAGCTTGTCGCACCAAGCCTGTGGTGAAACGTTATTTTGGGCGGCGGTATTCATTACTTTCTCGCCATGCTCGTCGGTGCCAGTGAGGAACCAGACACTCTCGCCCTTTTGACGATGCCAGCGGGTCAACACATCGCCGGCTACCGTCGTATATGCATGACCAATGTGAGGCGCATCGTTGACGTAGTAAATCGGCGTTGTGAGATAGAAAGATTTTTCGCTAGCCATGCGGCAATCTTACCGACTCTTATGCGAGACCATGGCATCGAAGACCGCCCGCTTAGGTAGGCCAAGCGCCTTTGCCACTTCAACAATCGCCTCTTTACGAGCTATTCCCGCGCTCTCTCGTTCCAGGACAGCAACGACTAAATCAGATTCCGAGAAAGTACGGGTCGATGGATCAAAGCCATGAACCACAACAGTGATCTCCCCCAAAATTTCATGGTTCTGTGCCCATTCACGGAGCTCTGAAAGCGTGCCGCGAATTGTCTCCTCATAGGTCTTCGTCATCTCGCGACAAATCGCAGCTAACCGCTCGCCGCCAATTGCAGCTTCGGCATCAGTGAGCGACTCCAGAAGTCGGTGCGGTGCTTCAAAGAAGATGAAGGTGCGTTGTTCTTCAGCCAGCCCTTGGAACCAGGTCGTTCGTGCGCCTGATGTGCGCGGTGGAAAACCTTCAAAACTAAATCGATCCGAGGGCAGTCCAGAGAGGAGTAATGCAGTAGTGACGGCGCTAGGACCCGGCAATACTTTGATGGCAATATTTCGTTCAACAGCGGCACGTGCTAACCGATACCCCGGATCGCTAATTCCTGGCATGCCAGCATCGGTGACAACTAATAAGTCTTGACCACTCTCCATGATGGCGAGTAATTCATCGAGTCGCTCTAATTCATTTCCTTCAAAGAAAGAGATGAGTTTGGCTTGATAAGTCAGTCCCAAATCTGCGCAGAGTCGACCGAAGCGTCGAGAATCTTCAGCGGCGATGACCGGAGCCTTTTCAATCCACGCTTTGAGATGATCAGAGGCATCAAGCGGATTGCCGAGGGGAATGGCTGCAAGTACGAGCATGGCGGAATTCTCGCAGGTTACGAGAGGCTTTAGGCTCTGCTTATGGTTCGCCCGCGCCTGAATATCCCCCGCAGCCCGTGGCTGCGAGCCGGTGGCTTTGCATTGCTCGGGCTGCTTTTTCGACTCTGGCACTTATCGCAACCTAAGGGCCTCGTCTTTGATGAGGTCTACTACGCCAAGAACGCTCACTCTCTACTTCTGCATGGCGTGGAGATCGATGCAAAAGGTGCAGCTGAATTCGTAGTTCACCCACCATTAGGCAAATGGATCATTGCACTGGGCATTAAAGCCTTTGGCTATAACGAATTTGGGTGGCGCGTTAGCGCCGCAATTGTTGGCGCACTCTCGATTGGGTTGATCTACCTCACTGCTGAAAAACTCTTTGCGAAGCCATTTATTAGCGCAACTGCCGCAATCCTCATGGCCTGTGATGGCCTGCATCTCGTGATGTCACGAACTGCGCTGCTCGATATTTTTCTCACCTTTTTCTTACAACTCGCCCTCTTCGCAATCATCTCGCATCGACATTGGTTAGCGGGAATCGCCTTCGGATGCGCGCTTGCTTGCAAGTGGAGTGGCATTTACGAGTTAGCTGCTTTCTTGCCGTTCATCATTTATATGGCCGTACGAGCGCACTCAACGCTGCGCACCTATCTCACTCGCGCCATTCAATATTTAGTTCTTCCTTTTGCCCTGTATCTGAGCACTTGGGTCGGCTGGTTAATCAGCCCGCATGGCTTTGATCGCCAATCGCATCGCAATCGATTCCTTTCACTTCTCACGTATCACTTAGATATTCTTGATTTTCATAAGCAACTCACTACTGCACATCCTTACTCCGCAAACCCGTGGAGTTGGTTAATTCAAGCCCGGCCAACTGCTTTCTATTATCAAGAGCCGACCGGTTGTGGCGCAGCAAAATGTTCACAAGAAGTCCTAGCGCTCGGCACGCCGATCCTGTGGTGGATCGGCACAGTTTCCGTTCTCGTGTTGATCGGGTTATGGATTGCGAAGCGAGAATGGCGGAGCGGAGTTATCTTGCTCGCGCTCTTTTCGGAATATCTCCCTTGGTTCCTCATTCAAAAGCGCACGATGTTTAATTTCTACGCGATTGCTTTTGAGCCCGCGATGATTTTGGCAATTGTGGCGCTGGCTCATCGCTACTTGGATGGGGCTTCTGAAAGCAAGAATCTACGACTTCGAAAGAATATTCTGATTGCGATCGTGGCTGTTGTTGTGTTGAATTTTCTCTATTTTCTACCGCTCTTTACTGGCACGGTAATTCCTTATAACACTTGGTCCCACCGTATGTGGCTACCGTCGTGGATTTAAAAACTAATTAATTACTTACTACTTATTGATCGTTTGCTGCGCGGTCATGACTCTGCGCAGCTTCGTTTGCAAGCTCTTGATCGAAGAGATCTTCGCGAGCTGGAGTCATAGCATCGAGTTCGAATTGCTTTGCAGCGCTCCACTTGCCAGGAACAGTAAGGTCGATAACGCGCTTTGAGGTAACTGCTTTAGGCGCACTGACGTAGGTAGGTTGGGGGACTTGCAATGGCTGCCAACTTGTCGATGGTGCGCTATTGCGAGGAATGATCACAACTCCGGCTGTATCGGCGCGGTCAGCAAGTGGAACCCAATGTTCGATCGTGACTGATGATGCGGAAATTGCGATTTCCCCAAAGACCGTAGGAGCGATTGGCTGACTTGTGGGAATCTTTTCAATTGTTGAAGTGATCTCAGCCTGAGTAATTCGCTCAAGTGCCTTCAAACGGCGAGCGCGTTGCTCTGAAGCGATGATCTGTCGACGGGTATTGACGAGATAAATCGCGAACGCAGAGACTGGAATAAAAATAATTGAAGCGGAAATTAATCCAGCGACCGCTCCAATTGCCGTGACTGCAAAAGTAATTGCAATTACGCCAAAAGCAATTCGACGATGTTTGAGTTGCGAGCGCTTCTTTACTTGATCAATAGTTTCTTCACTTGCCTGAGTAATCTCGAACGCGAGTGGTTGATTTCCATCTTCAGCAATAATTTTTAGCGCACTTTTGTATCGCTCTTGGCTCTTGCCAGAACTTTGATCATGAGAGGAGATCCATCGAGGCACGAAATAGGCCGCCCACATCCCGAGGATGATGAGGTAGATAAAACCGGAGGCCATGGAAGAGAAGATTATGCGTCT